>NZ_JBSQBJ010000005.1:0-120765 GCF_055862885.1 Corynebacterium sp. p3-SID1761
TGACCACACCCCATCCCCCTGTCTACATCTCATCCTCCAGATCCCCTCTCCCGGCGAACGCAAAAACGCCCTCGGATTTCTCCGAGGGCGTCCCATTTTGTACCCCGTACGGGATTTGAACCCGTGTTACCGGCGTGAGAGGCCGGCGTCCTAGGCCGCTAGACGAACGGGGCGCTGGCCTACCAGGACTCGAACCTAGAATGACGGTACCAGAAACCGTAGTGTTGCCAATTACACCATAGGCCATCGTTCGTCGAACAAAACTCGCACGTCACACACCCTTTGAATGCAGAGCATTTAACGCAGCGAACCTCGTTCGCAACGAGGAATACTATAACCAGAACAGTGAATTACAAGCAAATCAGCTGCTCAGCGCAACTTTTCTAGCGATGGCCGACCGCGTTTCGGCGATGGCTGCCCACGTCTCGGCGACAACCGACCGCTTCTGGCGACAGCCCCATCCGCTTCCGGCTCCAGCCAGCCACTTCCCCGCCCGCGGGAACCGCCTACTGCTGCGCGGGCACAAACGGCGTCTGTTCGCGGGCGGACCGCAGGCGTGCCAGCGTGGACTCCTTACCCAAAAGCTCCATGGACTCGAATAGCGGCGGAGACACAGCCGCGCCACTGATGGCCACACGCAGGGCACCATAGGCCTTACGTGGCTTCAGCTCCATCTCCTCGATTAGCTTCGACTGCAGAGCCTTCTCAATGACATCAGTCTTAAACTCCCCGTCCGCGATGGCCTCCAGCTGCGCGTTGGCAACCTCGAGAACCTCCACCGCGTCCTCCTTCAGGTTCTTCTTCGCAGCCTTCTCATCCAGGGACAAGTCGGCGTCAGAAGTAATGAGGAAGCGCAGCAGACCGTCGGCGTCCGAAAGAGTCTTGATGCGCGTCTGCACCAGCTCCGCGGCGAACGCAAACTTGTCCGCAGGATAATCCGCCGGGAAGTCCTTGTGCTCCTCCAGATAGGCGCGCAAGCGCTGGGTGAAGTCGCCGAGCTCCAACAGGCGAATGTGGTCGGCGTTGATGGCCTCCAGCTTCTTCTGGTCGAAACGCGCCGGGTTGGGCTTCACGTCCGCCACGTCGAAGTTGTCGATGAGCTGCTGCATCGTGAAGATATCCTCATCCGCAGACAGCGACCAGCCCAGCAGCGACAGGTAGTTCAGCATGCCCTCCGGGATGATGCCGTTGTCGCGGTGGTTAAACAGGTTCGACTCCGGGTCGCGCTTCGAAAGCTTCTTGTTGCCCTCGCCCATCACGAACGGCAGGTGGCCGAATGTAGGTACTTGTTTAGCGACGCCTACTCGTACCAGCGCCTCATAGAGTGCGATCTGTCGCGGTGTGGACGGCAGCAGGTCTTCACCTCGCAGGACGTGCGTGATCTCCATCAACGCGTCGTCCACCGGGTTAACGAGGGTGTACAGCGGCTGGCCGTTGGAGCGAGCGACCACGAAGTCCGGGACGGTCTTGCCGTCCACGCTCATGTCGCCGCGAACCAGGTCATGCCATTCGTAGATGCGGTTGTCGGGCATCCGCAGGCGCCAGACCGGCTCGCGGCCTTCGGCCTGGAACTGTGCGATCTGCTCTTCAGTGAGGTCGCGGTCGAAGTTATCGTATCCCAGCTGCGGGTCGCGACCTGCGGCCTTGTGGCGAGCTTGAACCTCCTCATTGGTGGAGTAGGCCGGGTAGACGTCGCCAGATTCCTTTAGCTTTTCTAGGACATCGGCGTAGATGTCCATGCGCTGGGACTGGCGGTAAGGCTCGTGCGGGCCGCCAACCTCGATGCCCTCATCCCAGCCGAGGTTCAGCCACTTTAGGGAGTCGATGATGGCCTGGTAGGACTCTTCGGAGTCTCGCTTCGCATCGGTGTCCTCGATGCGGAAGATGAGCTTGCCGCCGGTGTGGCGGGCATAAGCCCAGTTGAACAGTGCCGTGCGGACCATGCCGACGTGCGGAGTACCAGTCGGTGACGGGCAGAATCGAACGCGAACTTCGCTAACTTCACTCATGGTCTTTAACTGTACCTTTTCGCTTTCAGCGCTTCGCGTTCGCTCGGGAGCCGGGTGCGAAGGAAAGTGGATCTGCTGGCGGTATAAAGAAACCCCCGCGGGTTAGGCGGGGGTTCAGCCACAAACTGGATGCGGATCCATTAAGGAGCTAAAGGCCTAAAGACCTAAAAACCAAAAGGGCTTGAAGCCTAGAGGTGACGCTGGCGGGAGAGGAAGTGCCATGCAGCCTTTGGAGCGTCCGGGGCAAAAGCATTCCAGTTGTGGCCACCGGCATATGCACGCCACAGCACGGTGGAAGCACGGCAGCCGTCGTAGGTGAATCCAGCGGTCAATGCGTGAGCGCGCACCCCATGGAGCGTACGCATGTTGCAGGAGTTACGGCGCGCCGCGTTGTCGAAGGCAGCGCGAGCACCGTAGTAGTGCATGCCGTGGCGGACACCCCCGCCGTAGCGGACCACGTCATCGTGTATGCCGTGGATCAGCATGGTCGGTACATTCCGCCCCGAGCAGTCATTCATGGTGGCGTCATAGTAAGCACCTGAAACAGATACGACACCGGCGACCAGATCGGGAGCCTGGCAGGCCAAGTTCATTGCCATACCGCCGCCATTGGACATGCCGGCTGCGTACACGCGATGAGTGTCAACGTTGTAGCGCTTGGACAGGGAGCGCACCATCTCACGGACGAAAGCAACGTCTTCGCCACGGCGGGTCTTGGAGTACGGCGCACCCTCCCAGGCGTTGTCGATTCCTTGCGGGTGAACGATAATCGCGTTTTTGCCCGCGATGGCATTCAGGCGAGACATGCTCTTGGTTGCAGCAGCGTTGACACCGAGGCCGCCGAACATGAACAGGATTGGCTTCTTGCGGTTCGCCGAGTTTGCAGGGACGTCGACGATCGCGGTGCGGGTCTTTCCCTTGACATTGAAGGTCTGGTATTTATTCGCCGGACGTGGGGAGAGTGAGCCTGCTAGGTCGCTGAAGCCGGCAGAAAGTCTGCTGACGAGGTTCGGGGCGGCACTAGCCTGGGGCGTTGCAGTTTCCGTACCGGCAACTGTGTCCAAAGCTGGACCTGCAAGGGTGCCCATGCCGAGGCCAAGGGCTACCGCCAGGGAGAGAGTGGCCTTGCGGAAGCGACTGGAGCGACGGGACGCCGGGTTGAATGAGCCGGATCCACTGTGGGTCGCTGCAGTTGAGCGGGTTTTACTGTGGGTTGTTGCGGAGCTAGTCAGGCTCGAACGCATGTAGTTGAAAAGCACCGTTCAAATATACACGTTGATCCGAAGAATCAGAAGGTTTTACTTACAAAGCATTTAAGGTGAGTGTCCCCCATGTTAAACAACCCAAAAATTGACCACTTATGTGACTCATGTGAGGCGTTTTGGGGGTACCAATCCCCCCTAGCCAGCGGCTCGCGGCAACGCTTTGTTCTGACGCGCAAGGAAGTTCCACGCCTCGTTTGCAACATCTGGCGCAAAGTGCCAGTTGTGCCCCTGGTCATTAATGCGCCAGAAGACAGCTTCATCCCGGCAGCCAGGGTAACCGAACTGGGTAACATTGCTGGGCTTCTGCTCCACTACCGGCTGCGGAGCGCACCCATTGCGCATCGCACGCGAGTGAATCAGCCTTGGCGCAGGAAGATACGGAGCATTGTGCAGCATCCCACCGTCGTAGTGGGTCAGCTCATCCTGCCGACCATGAATCATGAACGTCGGCACCGACCCTGGCGCACACCCCTCGTTCACCGGGTTATAGAAAGCTCCAGACACGCTCACCACACCCGCAACCAGGTCGGGCGCCTGGCAAGCCAGGTTCATCACGAACCCACCACCGTTGGACATGCCCGCAGCGTAGATGCGGTTGCGGTCGATATTGAATTTCGTACCCAGTTCATGGACGATCTGCCGTACAAAATCCACATCCTGACCGCGCTTCGTCGTGGCGTAGGGTGCACCTTCCCAGGCATTGTTTACCCCGCGTGGGTACACGACAATCGCCTCATTGGCCGCTCCCGTGTTCGAGAACCGCGAGTAGTTGCGGTAATTCTCCGGCGTATCGTCGCGCCCTCCAAAGCCTAAGAGAACCGGAACAGGTTTGGCCGGGTCATAGTTCGAGGTAACGCTCACGATCGCACTGCGGACACTGCCGTCAGGACGGGTGAACTCGATATTCTCTGGTCGCCCCGGTTGCGCCTCTTCTATTGTGGACGCCTTCTTTCCCGCCGGTGCAGGTGCAGGCTTGGGAGCCGGTGCAGGAGCGGGCGCAGGCTTGGCAGCTGGAGCTGGCGCGGGCTTAGGCGCTGGTGCTGGAGCGGGTGCAGGCTTGGGAGCTGGAGCTGGCGCGGGCTTAGGCGCTGGTGCCGGAGCGGGTGCCGGAGCAGGAGCAGGTTTGGGAGCTAGCGCCGGCTGAGCCTGCGCCACACTCCCTCCCCCGACAAGCATGGCAGCAAGCATCGTCACGGCCATTGCGATGGAAATAGCCACGAGCACAACAAACCGCGTGGCTTTCACATTTTTAACAGAAGTCACATGAGTCACAAGAGTAACAGTAGAGGCAATGAGCTCTCCATCACTCTCGTGACACGCCGATTCTCTTATAACTTCATCAGGTTCCCACTACACACAGCCTTGCCGCGCACTAAACGTGCTCGAGGACGACCTCACCCTCATAGCCAGCTTCACGCAGCGCATTGACCCACTCGCCTAGCGGGGTATCCCCACTACCCGGCACACCGCGACCTGGGAAGTCCGCGATTTGAATATGCTCCGGCCACAATTCATACCCCGGCCCACGGTCGGCAAGCCAAGTCCAGTCCTCACCGTTAGCGGCCAGGTGGTAGGCGTCAAGAAGAAGGCGACCACCTGCAGCAACGAGGGGCGCTGCCTCCTTAATACTGGTGACAGGATAGTTCTCAATTCCACTAAGCGGCTCGATAAGCGCAATCCCGCCGAATCTAGCCAGGCGCTTCGCCACCGCTGCGAAAGCCCGCACCTGACGGCGTTGCAACACACGTCCACCACGCCCCACAAGCACATTAAAGCGACGCACACCTGTGAGACGGTGCAAATACTCAATCACATTGAGGTGCTCGATAAGCTCCTCGGTAATAGCGGAGTCACCCTCATCTTCAGGATCCTCCGAACCGACTAAGTGCAGCACTCCCCGATCGCCGGCGGCCAGGTCACCGGCCCACAGGTTCAAAGCGACAAGCTGGCGCGGATTCTCCTGGCGTCCCTTGGCTAACGCCTCCACGAGCTGACGCATCTGCTGCTCAGAAGGGTGCGGCGTATCCCATGGCCACCACAGTTCCACCTTGTCGAAGGGAGAATTCGCGACAGCCTCAAGAGCCTCAGCACCGCTGTGTGCCCCAAGAGAGTAGTTCATTGCCGTGGCAAACTCGACAGACTGTGCATCCGATGTCGACTGTGCACCTGATTCTGTATTCATAACCACCATCATTTCATGCGAGTAGTCCAATCCAGAATTCACAAAAGCACTGCTGGCACCTCACAGTGCTCCACGTGCAACGACAAACTTACCCCTCCGCCCCGTAGCACCCACCCCATACCGAGGCAGCCCGCCAAAACCACAAGCAGTAAAATGGCAGCCATGACCCACGAGCAGCGACCGGCAACCGCCCCGGATTTCCTGCTTTCCCGACCAGATCGCAGTATCCGCACCCAGGGGCGTAAAGCGACCTTCCCGGATCCTTTTGAAGCATCCACAGCACTCCGAAACAAGGATGCAGACTTGATTGTGGGCGCCTTCCCCTTCGACACTTCCCTCCGTGCAGCACTCATGGAACCGGAGACCGTCACCCGTGCCGAAGGGCCGCTAGAACCACCCGCGTTCTTCCGCGGCAAAGATGCCGCCCGCCACCTCACCGTGGAATCCGTCGAGCCACAGACCACCACAGAGGAACACACTGCGATGGTCGCCGCCGCCGTCGCCACAATCCAGCAGTCGCGGTTGGAGAAGGTAGTCCTTGCCCGTGCCGTGGATATCACCTTCGCTGAGACTGTCGACCCGCTGCTTATTGCCGCCCGGCTAATCGACTTGTCCGCTTACCGTGATGGCTTCGCCGTGGATCTTTCTGCCACCGGCCGTGACGAGTACCAGGGCGCGATGTTCGTCGGCAGTTCCCCGGAGATGCTAATCCGCCGCGAAGGCCAAGAAGTCCGGGCCTTCCCCATGGCCGGTTCCGCGCCGCGCACCGGAAACTTCTCTGTTGATGACGCCACAGCGCGCGAACTCGCGAATTCCACCAAGGATTTACGCGAGCACCGCTTTGTGGTGGAGCATTATCGCCGTGTGTTGGAACCATTGTGCGAAAAGCTGGACATCCCGGATACGCCCGAAATCCATGAGACTAACGAGATGATCCACCTGGGAACCCAGATCACGGGCACCCTGCGGGATGACGAATATTCCGCACTGGATTTGGCGCTGATGCTGCACCCCACCCCGGCGATCGGTGGCACGCCGACCGATGATGCATTGGGGGTTATTGCGCAGGAGAAGTCCCCACGCGAGTTCTACTCCGGTGCGGTGGGCTGGTGCGATTCCAGCGGCGATGGGGAGTTTATGGTCTCTATCCGCTGTGCCATCGTGGAGGACAACACTGCACGTGCCTGGGCTGGCGGAGGCATCGTCGTGGACTCGGATCCGATGAAGGAGGCGGAAGAAACGTCCGCGAAGCTGCAAACAGCGCTGCGGGCACTTAATGTGCCTGCAGCGCTGCGGAAGATCTAGCGCGGAGCCGGAAGTTTCGCGGGCTTATTTGCCGTAAGCCTGCACCGGGTTAGCCAGCTTGCCTAGCCCCGGGATTTCCACCTCAATGCGGTCACCTGGAACCATCTCAGCGGTACCGGCGGGCGAGCCAGTGCAAATCACATCGCCCGGCAGCAGCGTAAAGGCAGACGAGACCCACTCAACGATCTCCGGGATGGACTTGATCATCTGGTTGGAGTTGGAATCCTGCTTGGTTTCCGTCTTGCCATCGTGCGTGAGGTGCGCCTTGATCGGCTGGTTATCAATGTCGATGCTGTCTACCGCAGTCTCGATCCATGGACCCAGCGGGCAGAAAGAATCGAGGCCCTTTGCGCGAGCCCACTGACCATCCTGGAACTGCAGATCGCGGGATGAAACATCGTTGACGATGGTGAATCCCAGCACTACGTCTTTCCAATTGTTTCGGTTGACGTCCTTGCACGGGCGGCCGATGACGATCGCCAGTTCGCCTTCGAACTCCACGCGCGTGGCCCATTCCGGAATGCGGATTGGAGCCTCCGGACCCACGACGGCTGTCGGCGGCTTGAGGAAGATAGTCGGCGGCAGGTGTTCCGCACTCTTCTCGAAGACTTCCTTGACGTGGTCAGCGTAGTTTCGCCCGACGGCAACGATTTTCGATGGCAGGATCGGAGCCAGTAGCCGGACCTCTTCGATGGGCCACGACTTTCCGGTGAATTCTGGCTGGCCGAACGGGTGGCCGGCGATCTCGCGGCAGGTGGCGCCGGTTCCATCCGGCTGCCCCCCTTCGACGATCGCAAACGCCATGCCCTCGGGGTGTGCAATTCGAGCAATTCGCATGTTTTCATACCCTACTCCACCTGGCCTGGGCTCTCTCGTTTCGCCCCTCCTCCTGTGCCCACTATTCACCTATTAACCGTGAGTTCGTTTCTGCGTCACGGCTACGACAGATTGAATCGTTAATTTGGCCGTTATGACTTCTCGCAGAAATAATCCTCAATCCTCCAATTTCGATTCCCCCTCGCACACGCCTTCCACACACTCTGCTTTCCTACACTCTGCTTTCCTCACCACCCGCCGTGCATTCCTAGCGGGAGCCGGTACCACTGGTGCCATCCTGCTCGGCACCGGAGTCGCGCAGGCTCTTGGTTCGCAAGCCGGAAGCATGGCCGGTTCCACAGCCGGATCATCGGTGGGCTCCAGCGGCGCAGTGGGATCGGTGGGACTTCGTCGCTCCCGTCCGGTGATGACACATGGCGTCGCAACCGGCGATGTACGCCCCGACGGCGGTCTCGTGTGGTCCCGTGTCGATCGACCGGCGCGGATGATCGTCGAAGCCTCGACAGATCCGGCGTTTCCACGGCACAAGACCAAAACCTTCCACAGCAACAGCGTTCTTACCTCAGAAACGGATGGAACCGGCCGCCTCCGCTTGGTCGGGTTGGAGCCGGGTAAGAAGATCCACTACCGCGTGACCATGGAGGATCAGGAGACCTCCATGCGCTCCGTGCCGGTGATCGGCAGCTTCACCACCGCACCGAGTACCGCCCCGGGCGCTAAAAAGGCGCACAAGAACATTCGCCTGCACTGGTCCGGCGATGTGGCGGGTCAGGGCTACGGCATCAACCCGGACATCGGTGGCATGTACTGCTGGAAGACAATGGCGGATCGCAACCCGGATCTGTTTATTCACTCCGGCGATACGGTCTACGCCGATGGCCCGATCGAAGCGAACCACAAACTGGACGACGGTCGCGTGTTTAAGAACCTCACCAGCCCGTATAAAAACAAGGTGGCCGAAACTCTGGAGGAGTTCCGCGGCCAGCACGCTTATAACCTGATGGACGAGAACTACAAGCTGTTCAACTCCAAGGTCGCACAGCTGGTGCAGTGGGATGACCACGAGACGACGAACAACTGGTACCCAGGCGAGATCCTGGAAGACGACAAGTACCAGGTCAAAGATGTAAACCTACTGGCGCATCGCGGCTTCCAGGCCTTCCACGAGTGGCAGCCACTAGATCGGAAGATGGCGGTGGATGGTCGCGTTTACCGCAAGATTTCCTACGGCTCGCTGCTGGATATCTTCGTACTGGATATGCGCAGCTACAAGGATCGCAACCCGGATGCCGGAGCGTCTGCCACCAAGCCGGGGCACATTCTGGGGCCGAAGCAGGAAAAGTGGCTGATCGACGGAGTTAAGAATTCCACCGCTACATGGAAGATCATCGCCAATGACCTTCCGCTGGGCATCGTCGTGCCGGATGGGGATGACCAGGAGGGCGTATCAAATGGCGCGGGTGGCAAGGCTGTGGGTCGCGAGGCGGAGATCGGTCGCGTCCTCAGTGGCATCAAGGATGTGCGAAATGTTGTGTGGCTCACCGCCGACGTGCACTACACCGCTGCGCACCACTACTCGCCGGATCGCGCGGTCTTCCAGGATTTCGCACCGTTCTGGGAGTTCGTCTCTGGCCCGTTGAACGCCGGCGGATTCGGTCCGAACAAAATGGACGGCACCTTCGGTCCGGAGGTTGTGTACGTGCACGCACCGGCGAAGGATAAGCAGAACTCCTCGCCGCTGGATGATTTCCAGCACTTCGGAGAGGTGGATATCGATGGTGGTTCGAAGGATCTCACCGTCCGGCTGTTCACCACCCGTGGCAAGGAGTTGTGGTCGAAGACGCTGCGCGCACAGTAGAGCACAGCGCAGCGCGGCAAACCACGGCGCACTCGCCCGGCCTATGTGCCGGGCTGGCAACTTTTCCTATTTGAGGTTTGCGACGACTCGGTCGCCAACCTCCGCGGTCTTGACCGGGCCGCCGTCGCGTGAGCTTGCCTCCGCCAGAACCGCGGCCTCGATGGCTTCCGCGTTGGCGTCATCGCCCAAATGGCGCAGCATGAGCGCGACGGACAGGATCGCCGCGCAGGGGTCCGCAATCCCCTGGCCCGCGATGTCCGGTGCGGAGCCGTGCACCGGCTCGAACATGGAGGGGTTCTTTCGCGAGGGGTCGATGTTGCCCGAGGCTGCCAAGCCGATGCCGCCGGTGACTGCGCCCGCCAGGTCGGTGAGGATGTCTCCAAAGAGGTTATCCGTCACAATGACGTCGTATTCCTGTGGTTTGGTGACCATGTAGATCGTCGCGGCATCGATGTGGTTGTAATCCACCTGAACTTCGGGGTACTCCTGCCCCACTGTCTCGATCGCGCGCTGCCACAGGCCACCGGCATTCACCAGCACATTCGTCTTGTGCACCCATGTCAGCTTCTTGCGTCGGCTCTGTGCGCGCTCGAAAGCATCACGCACCACGCGCTCCACACCGAAGTAGGTGTTTTGGGATACTTCGGACGCCACCTCGTGGTCAGTGCCCTCGCGCAGTGTGCCGCCGTTACCGCAGTAGAGGCCTTCGGTTCCCTCTCGCACGACGACGAAGTCAATGTCACCCGGGTTCGCCAGCGGGCTGGAAGATCCGGGATACAGCTTGGACGGTCGGAGGTTCACCGCGTGGTCCAGCTTGAAGCGCAGCGGCAGCAGCAGGCCGCGCTCCAGCACGCCGGCGGGCACGGTGCGGGGGTCGCCGATGGCGCCCAGCAGGATAGCGTCGTGCTCGCGCAGGGAGTCCAGATCCTCGTCGGTCAGGAGTTCACCATTGCGCAGGTAGCGGCGGGCGCCGAGGTCGTAGTCGGTGGTCTCTACATCGTCGCGCAGGGCGTGCAGAACTTTCAGTGCTTCTGCCGTTACTTCAGTGCCGATTCCATCACCGGCAACCACTGCGAGTTTCATTATATGAACTCCTTTGTCTCACTAGTTGGTCAATTATGACCATAGCACGACACCCGGACAGCACTTGCCTAACAACCTAAAAATGGATTACTTCCAAGGCGCTCACACCTCCGCGGCGACAGAAACACTTCTTTGACACCTCTAAACAGACGCCGCTGTTAGTGTGAAGAACATGACTTACGAGCCATATCCCTCACATACAACTACAAATCCGGAGGTCAGCGACGCAGCGCTGGTCATCCGCAATCTATATAAGAACTTCCCTGGCAAGGTGGCGGTAAATAATCTCAGCCTCACCGTGCCAAAGGGCAGCTTTTACGGAATTGTCGGCCCTAACGGCGCCGGTAAAACCACCGCCATCCTCGCAGCTACGGGCATAATTCGCCCCGATGGCGGTAACTCCTGGATCGCCGGCCACCCATTGTGGAGCGACCTTGAGAACACCCAACCCGAAGAAGAAGTACTGGCAGCAAAGCGTAGTTACGGTCTGCTGGTGGACGGCCTTCCCGTGTTCGAGCGCCTCAGCGGCAAGGAATACCTTGAGTATCTGGGCTACCTCCGCGACATCCCCGGCGACGAACTGCAGCAGCGCATTGCAGACCTGCTGCAGGCACTCGATCTAGAGGATGCCGGCAAGAAGTACATCGCCGACTACTCCGCGGGTATGAAGAAGAAAATCCTGCTGGCCGGTGCCCTTTTGCACAGCCCGGAGGTGCTCATCCTCGACGAGCCTTTTGAGGCCGTGGATCCCGTTTCCGGCGAAGTCATCCGCACTATCCTGCGACGCTATGTCGGCGCGGGCGGCACGGTCATCATGAGCTCGCACGTCATGGAACTGGTCGAGGGACTCTGCGACCATGTGGCAATCATCAACCAGGGCACCGTCGTTGCTGCCGGTACCACCGAGCAGGTGCGCGCGGGCAAGTCCCTCTCCGAACGCTTCGTTGAGGCCGTGGGCGGCAAGCAGCTGGATACGCAATCCTTCGGCTGGCTGCGCGGTGGACAAGCCGAACACAGCGGACGTGACCTGCCCACCCACCACCACGAAGGGTAGGACCAGTGTCGAAAACCAAGACCCTTCTCAAACTCCACTGCACACTCTGGGCACACGCCTTTACAGGCAATATCCAGATGATCATTTCGTCCGTAGCCATCACCATCTTCGCAGTGATGGGCTGCGTTGGCCTGGCCTTTACCAGCTACGGAGCCCTCCTGTCCGACGGCAACCCGGCCATGTTCGTGCTGACGATGGGGCTCGGCAGCGTGCTCTACCTCGCGCTATCAGCCATCTTTCCCAGCGAGGAACGCATGCTAGATCCACGCATGTTTAGCTCGTTGCCACTATCCGACCGTGACCTCCTGCCAGGCATGGTCACGGCAATGTTCCTCAACTCCCGCGCCGCGATCTCGCTGGTCAACACGATCATCATGTCTGTGCTCGGTTACCTTGCCTTTGCGAAGATGGCTTCCCCCGGCGCCGGTGCGCTGTGGATCCTCGGGTGCGTACTCCAACTAGTATTCACCCTCCTGGCGGGAGAAGCTCTCGCGGCTGCGCTCAGCAGCATTGCCACCAAGTTCAGCGAACTCTGGGGCAATGTCGCCGGTTTCGTCGTCACTTTCGGCTTTTTGGCGCTGTATCTCTCTCCACAGTTGCTTTCCGATGGCTCGGATCCCACCGCCGCCGTGGAGACCAGCTCCACGATCATGTCCTGGACTCCCTTCGCCGCCGCCGCTGGCGCTGCCGCTGACTTGACCGACATCGGAAATGGTGGCGTCAATACGGGCATCGCCAAGGGTGTGATCTGCCTCGTTTCAATCCTTGCAGTCACTGTTGTGCTGCGCGTGGCCGTCAAGCACGACCTGAACAATCCCCTCCCTCCGCAACATGCCACCCGAGCAGCGAAGGGAGACAGCCTACTACTGCCGCGAGTCCCCGCATCCCCCGTTGGCGCACTGTACTCCCGCGAGATTCGCTATTGGCGCCGCGATAACCGCTTCGTGATGAGCCTGACGTTCGTGGTCGTCTTCTGCGCTTTTTACATGCTGATGGGAATGACCAATAGCGACAGTGGCTGGATGCTGTGGTTCGCGATGTTCTTTGTATCCCTTGGCCCCCAACAGGTGGCGGGCAACTCCCTGGGCATGGACGGGCCGTCCAACTGGGTGCACATGGTCGCCGGTGTGCGCGGCAAGCAGATCGTCACCAGCCGCACCCTTTCCACCGTGACGGTATTGCTCCCAATATGGCTGATTATTTGCATCGCCGCGGGAGCTTTCAAGAGCTTCAGCGCCGCCTGGCTTCTAGCCAGCGCCTTGACGCTGGGGACCGTCTTTATCGCCTCTGCCATGGCGAACTTCAGCGCCGCCTACTTCCCCTCCCAGACCACCGCACCGGGAACCAACGCCTTTAAGCAGCGTAACGGTGGTTCCAGCGCTATCATCTCCGCATTCGTGATCATGCTGATCTTGACCCTATCCATCCTGCCGGGTGCGCTCCTGACGCTCATCCCGTTGGAGACCTCCGCTGGCAACAGCGACAGCATTGCCGACATCCCTCTTCTAAGCTGGGCAGGCGTACTGCTCCACGGGGTCATCGTCATCGGTGTCGTCTGGATCTTGAACCGCCGCGCCTCCCGCCGACTCGATCTACACTGGCCGGACATCGCGCAGAAGGTACAGCACTACCTGTAGCTGCGCGGCGTGGGGCGTCAATAGAAAAGGCCGGGCAGATCCTGCCCGGCCTGACGCGATAACAACTATCGCTTAAACCATTAGAAGTTCAGCACGAACGCGTTGGAGGCGCTCAGCTCTGCCTTGACCTCGTCGACCAGCTCTTGATCCAGATCCTGGGCGACACGCAGAACCAGCGTAGCCTGCGACTCATCGTTGGTCGGGGACAGTGCGGCGGCGTCGATGTTGATGCCCTTGCCGCCTAGCAGCGTACCGACCTTGCCCAGCGCTCCCGGCTGGTCCGGGTAAACCAGGAACAGGTTGGTGCCTGTGGCGCGCAGATCCAGGCCGCGGTCGTTGATGCGAACGATCTTCTCCACGTGCTGCAGGCCGGTCAGCGCACCTGCGACGGAGGCGGTAGCGCCATCGGTGCCGACAACCTTAACCTCCAGGACGGAGCGGTGGCTGACGGACTCGTCGTGGGTCTGTACATCCAGCTCCACGCCGCGCTCTTCGGCGATCTGCGGAGCGTTAACAAAGGTGACCTGCTCGTCGATCACGCCGGAGAACACGCCACGCAGGCCAGCCAGGCCCAGTGCGTCAACGGACTCGGTGGACAGCTCACCACGGGCAGTGACAGTCACGGTGCTCGGAGCGCCGTTCAGCAGCTCGCCGGCCACGCGACCCAGGTTGGTGGCCAGGTTCAGCCACAGGGCAACCTCTTCAGAGACCTTGCCACCGGAAACGTTCACAGCGTCAGGCACGAAGTCGCCGGACAGAGCCTTCAAGACGGATGCGGCAACGTCGGTACCAGCGCGGTCCTGAGCCTCTACAGTGGAAGCGCCCAGGTGCGGCGTAACAACGACCTCTTCCCGCTCGAACAGCGGAGAGTCCGTGCAAGGCTCGGAAGCGTATACGTCGAAGCCGGCGCCGCGGATGTGGCCGGACTTGATGGCCTCCGCCAGGGCGGCCTCGTCCACCAGGCCGCCACGGGCGGCGTTGATGATGATCTGCCCCTTCTTGGACTTGGCCAGCAGGTCCGCGTTGAACATACCCGCGGTTTCCTTGGTCTTCGGCAGGTGGATCGTCACGAAGTCGGAGCGGCCCATCAGCTCTTCCAGCTCTACTAGCTCCACGCCCAGCTGTGCGGCGCGGGCGGGGTTCGCGTACGGGTCGTAGGCGATGATTTCGGTCTCGAAGGCGGCCAGGCGCTGCGCAAACAGCTGGCCGATGTGGCCGAATCCGACGATGCCGATGGTCTTGCCCAGAATCTCCACACCCTTGAAGGAGGAGCGCTTCCACTCTCCGTCGCGCAGGGTCTTGTCCGCCGCCGGGATCTGACGGGCGGTGGATAGCAGCAGGCTGATGGCGTGCTCGCAAGCGGAGTGGATGTTGGAGGTCGGAGCGTTGGCAACCATCACGCCACGGGAGGTAGCGGTCTCGATGTCGACGTTGTCCAGGCCCACGCCTGCACGGCCGACGATCTGCAGCTTCGGCGCTGCCTCGAGCACCTCGGCGTCAACGGTGGTTGCGGAGCGGACCAGCAGCGCGTCTGCGTCTGCGACTGCCTCCAGCAGTTCTGGGCGGTTCGGGCCATCGACCCAGCGAACCTCGACGGAATCACCAAGGGCGTCGACGGTGGACTGGGACAGCTTATCGGCGATGAGGACTACCGGACGGTTGTTACTCACGAATGTTTCTCCTGAGGTGCGTGCGTTGCCTCGCCCGCGCCGAAACGACCGCGCCGACGCGGGAAGGGACCACGCCATCCAAATGTGACGTGCGACCCTTACAGCATATCCTTTACCTCTGCGTCACTCAGCATTGCCTTCCGGAAACGCTGTACTGCTCTGTCTGCATCGAAATTGACGCCGATAAGCACCACTTCGCTGGAGGGGGTGAGCCCGACCTGTCGCCATCCACCGGCGGGCTGAATCCGCAGGTCGGGACCAGCTTGATGCCAGACCTGGGCTAGCTCGGGACGGTCGGCAATCCAGCAGTAGCCCTTGGAGCGCACCAATCCGGTCGTGGAGCGAAGAGCCTCGATCAACCTACCCCGATCGAAGGGGCGATCCCCGCGGAAGACCACGGAACTGATGCCATATTCCTCAGTTTCTGGGGTGTGGGGGTTTTCCAACTCATCGAGGTAGCCCTCGTAGGCGCGGGCTGTGGCCTCGTCGTAGAGATGCGCGCCGAGGATATCGTCGACGGCCGACCGCCCGGCGCCGTCCGCAGTATCCGTCACCTCAGCCGCGCTGCCTGACAAGCCACCAGGGGTCCCGTTCCCGCCCAGCGATCCAGCGGTGACGATGCGGCCGTGAATGAGTTTTTCGATGCGCGCCCGCGGGTTCATCCTGCGCAACAGGGCGACGGTGGCGCGATAGTGTTCCTCACTGACTAGATCCGCCTTGGTCACGTAGATAATGTCCGCGAACTCGACCTGATCGACCAATAGATCCGCAATCGTCCGCTCATCTTCCTCAGTCGCCTGCAAATCCGCCTCTGTGAGCAGCTTCTTCTGCCCTATTTGCGGCAGGAACTGGGCGGCGTCGACAAGGGTGACCATAGTGTCGATCGGCGCAACGTCCGCGAGGCGAGTGCCGTCCTCCCAACGCCATTCGAAAGTTGCGGCGACGGGCATGGGCTCGGAGATTCCCGTGGATTCGATGACGATGTGGTCAAAGTTGCCGCTGCGCGCGAGCGTGCCGACGGATTCCACCAGATCCTCACGAAGTGTGCAGCAAATGCAGCCGTTGGTGAGTTCGACGAAGCGGTCCTCGCCGCGGGTCAGATGACCTTCGCCGGCGATCAGGGCGGCGTCGATGTTGATTTCCGAGAAATCGTTGACGATCACCGCGATCCGGCGACCCCCGCGATTGGCCAGCAGGTCGTTCAGCAGTGTGGTTTTACCTGAGCCGAGGAATCCGGAAAGAACTGTAACCGGTGTGCTGCTTACCTCTGGGTCGCTTGCGGTCGGGTGATCGTGAGTATGGCTATGCAGGTGTCTCATGCGTAGGGATACTACACCTTATTGGGATTCGTTTTCATTAGAGGTGTGTTGCGGTTAGCGATACGGGATTGGCAACACTCGACCCGTTTCCGGATCCCGCACTTTCAAACAGGAAATCCCAAAGAGTTTTTCAACGAGCCCTGCAGACATAACTTCTTCCGTCTCCCCCGCCGCGAGTACCTTGCCGTCGTACATAGCGACAATGGAATCAGCGAAGCGAGCTGCGTGCGTCATGTCGTGCACAACCATCACGACAGTCCGGCCGGCTACATTGAGCTCTCGCACCAAATCCAGGATCGCGATCTGGTGAGCAGGATCCAAGTATGTCGTTGGCTCGTCGAGGAGCAGCACGGGAGTTTGCTGGGCCACCGTCATCGCCACCCATACACGTTGGCGTTGCCCACCCGACAGATCCGTTGCCGGTACGTCAAGGAGAGCGGTAACCCCAGCACGCTCTGCCGCTTCCTCTACCGCGCGGTGATCCTCCGCCTTCAACGAGGCAAAAGCACCGGTGTATGGGTATCGACCATAAGCAATAACCTCCCGGACGCTCACTCCTTCAGGAGTAATGGGTTGCTGCGGCAGGAAGGATACATGCCGGGCAAACTCTCGGGCGCTCATCTCTTGGATAGTGCGATCACCAAGGTAGACCTGCCCCTTCGCGATTGGTTGTTGACGCCCCAACGCTCGCAGCAGCGTAGATTTTCCGCAGCCGTTCGGGCCAATAAGGGCGGTAATCTTCCCCTCCGGAACCTGGAGGGAAACATCTTTCAAGACATCGGGGCCACCGTAACCCACCGTGATATTTTCAGTACGCAAGGCAGTCTCGCTCATCAGGAACTCCTTTCATCCGTGGTGGGCATTGCGGAAGCGCCCGCTGGACTTCGCGACATACGTAACAAGAGATAAATGAAATATGGGGCGCCGACAATGGAGATCAACGCCCCCACAGGGATTTCGGTGGGAGCGAATGCCAAGCGGCCGAGAGCGTCACACAGAACGACAAGTCCCGCACCTGCCAAAGCGGATACAGGCAACACTCGCCTTCCCACCCCGCCGACAAGCAAGCGCGCAGCATGCGGAACGATCAATCCTGCAAACCCCAGTACACCCGCCGCGGCTACCGCGGCAGCCCCCAGCAGAATCGCAAACAACACTGTCACCGTACGCCATGTGCGCTCGCTGACGCCTACTCCTGCCATTGCCGAAGAGTCCAGGTTTAGCATGTCCAGATGCCTAGAGAGCACGACTGCTACTGCGATGACCACCAGCACCACGGGCCCTACGACTTGCGCATCTGCGAGAGTGCGGGCGTAAAGCGAGCCTTTGAGCCACGTCATTGCCGCACCGGCTTCCGGGGCAGCTTTCACCAGTAGCAGCTGAGTAAGCGCGCCCAAACCAACAGAGACCGCCACTCCTGTGAGAGTGAGCCGTACCGGATCAGTTGCTCCCCGCCCGGCAAGCAGTAACACCAGGCCTGCACCTACCAGTGCACCAACGAACGCCACTGGAGTAAGCGCCTGCGCCGGCAATGCTCCGACACTTAACAGAGCCGCTACGGCGGCAAGACCGCCACCCGCGGTGACGCCCACAGTATCCGGCGCTGCCAGCGGATTACGCAATGCAAGCTGTAATAGCGCACCGGAGACAGCCATTGCCCCGCCAGCGAGGATACCTACAAGCACGCGGGGCATGCGATAGCGCCAAATAAGTTTCCCGCCCGTGAAAAGGTCGTGAATTGTGTCCGCTGGAGGCTTCATAACAGCCCCGACACTGAGCCCCAAGACTATTGCGAACGCCAGCAGACCCAGGAGAGCTACGTACACCGCTACAACGCGAGTCGCCTTGAAGCCGGAGCCACGCCGGGAGATTAGCGTGCGATTCAACCTGCTATTCCTCCTGTTGTTCATCGGCGCGCACCGCCCGGTTGAAGTCGATTAATCCCCCATAGCAGCAGTGGCACACCGGCAATGGCAGTTACCACGCCCACCGGAGTCTCCGCGGGAGCCCACAACGCCTGCGCCACGGAATCCGCCACCAACAGAACCGCTGCACCCACCACGGGAGCAATTACCAGCCCCGCCCGGTGCCGCGGGCCTGCCGCCCGATGCGCCACAACCGCTGCCATCAGGCCAAGAAAACCGATCGGTCCAGCAGCTGCAACCGCCGGGGCGATCAGTAGCACGGCGCCCACGACCGCAAATATTCGTAGCCGGTGGGGGTTAGCTCCGACGGAGGACGAAAGGGCGTCACCAGCAAAGAGAGTATCTAGCCCCCGACCAACAGCAATCGCGAGAGGCAACACCACCGCAACAGCAATCATGCTGGGTATTACGTCCCCGAAACGCACCCCACCCAAGCGGCCCGAAAGCCACGACAGGACAGTCGAAAGCTGAGCCTCATCGATCACCAAAGTGATCGCAGTGCATGCTGAGAATAGTGCAGAAACAGCTATGCCCAGCAGAATCATCCTCTGTACCGACTGAGCACCGGTCGGATCTCCTACTGTTACACGCATTCCAATGCCCACCGTTATCAGCGCTCCAAGCGCCGCGCCACTCAGTGCACCCGGCAGCACCGCGGCGCCGGACACCGATCCCGTTATCGTCGTGCACAGAACCGCGCCAAACGCAGCCCCAGCGTTCACGCCTGTGATTTCCGGATCCGCTAGTGGATTGCGAGTAGCGGTGCGCAGCAACACACCCGCGGCACCCAAGGCCAGGCCGATCACTGTCGCCGCCAAAAGCCGGTCGCGCATGACGGCGTGCACCTCCCCTGCCAGTTCTGGCGCGTTCGGAGGCACTTCCACACTGTTCATGCGCCAAACCCACGTCGCGAGAATAACGGCCAACCCCAGCGCCAGCAGGATCCACTGCGTTGTACGGCGTGGTTGTAGCTCTCTTTGCACTTCACTTCCCTCGGTCGCTGACGCTCGAAGGTGCGTTTATTTACGAGCGTTTTCCGTTTCGATGATCTGATCCAGCATTGCTTCTGCGGCCAGTGGGCCTCGAGATCGGGACCACGTGTCCTGCTCCACGTCCACGATGTCCTTGACCACGTCCTTGTATGGGCTGGACTTAAAGCCTTCAATGTCGTTGTACAAGTACATTCGATCCAGCTTCATCGCCGGGAGCTTATCGCCTGTCATTTCAGCAACGTCAGTCTTGGATTCGATCGCGGTGCGGGAACCGTCGTAGCCGTAGACGTAGCCGGCGTCAGAAAGAAGGGATCCTGCGAAGGAATCCTTGATCCACGCATAGAGAGTGCCCTTCGACCATCCAACCAGTGCAGCACGAGTGTCCGGTTTAACGAGCTTCTTTGCCTCTGAGACTTTGCCTTCAATACGCTCGCGGATCTCCTTTGCCTTATCTTCTTTGCCCAGCTTCTTTGCGATGTCATCCATGGCATCAAGGACGTCGGTGTAGCTGGCGTCGCTGTAGGACTTTGTCTCCGCAATTTCCTCCAGCTGGGGCATGATCGATTCCTGACGCGTTGGGCTAGCGAGGATCAAATCGGGCTCAAGAGACTGAATAACCTCCAGGTTTGGCTGCTTAGCCTGGCCGACCGATTCGATGCCCTCGAGCTTGCCCTCCAGGGTTTTCGGCCCGGATGACTTGCCGATCTCGACAATTCCTACCGGTTTTACGCCCAGAGCCTCGAGGATTTCCTCATAACGCCAGTCCAGAGCAACGACCCGCAACTCGCCATCTTTTGCGCCGTTATCGTTGGTGCCACCGGAACCGCATGCAACCAAAGTTGTGGCTCCTAGAATCGTCGCGACTATGAGGGCAAGGGCGCGTCGGAGGGAGCCGCGCAGGGATTTTCGAGAATTCATCATTCCCCAGACACTACCCGATTTAGGGTTACCTAAACAAGGTAAGCCTATATCCTAGACTTGCCGCTATTGTGAACAGTTTTCCGAGCCCTTAGCAGACATTTTGCGGCCCCTCATGGCCTGCGTGTGCGGCACGCTCCACCTGAATGGTGGCGTGCGCAATCCCCCACTCCTGTAATTCCTGCTGTGCCGCGCACAGCACCGTAGCTGGGTCACAGCCGTCCGGAACCACAAGGTGCACTGAGGCTAGAGCGCTTGTGCCATCCAGCGACCACAAGTGCAGGTCGTGCACGTCCAGCACGTTGTCGACCTGCCGCAGCAAAGCGTCGATCTCAGCGGGTTGATACCCCGGAGGAGCTTGCTCGAGCAAAATGCGTAGGGCCTGCATCATCAGCTGCCAAGCCCGCGGCAGTACCAGCGCAGCGATTACCAGCGAAGCAATAACGTCGGCATATTGCCAGCCGGTCACGATAATCACACCGCCAGCCACAAGCACCGCGACGGATCCCAACATGTCCGCCAACACATGCAGGAATGCACCTTGCACATTGACAGAGTGATCCCGTTGGCGATTCAAAACCCACGCGGAGATCGCGTTGGCCAGAAGACCGATCACGGCGATAATCATCATCGGACCGGCCATAATCTCAACCGGCTGGTGGAGCCGCTGGAACGCCTCAACCACAATCCAGATTGAAATCCCCAACACAGTCACCGCATTAACGAGTGCGGCGACCACTTCTACCCGTCGATAGCCGAATGTCGCCTGCACTGTAGCAGCTCGACGGCCGATGAAAATGGCTACGACGGCAATAATCAGCCCGGCAGCGTCCGACAGCATGTGCATAGCATCGGCGAGCAGCGCGACGGAGCCGGTAATCAGGCCACCAATCAACTCTGCAAAGAAGACTGTGCCAGTGACTCCGAGAACGATAAGCAAAGCGCGCAGCGGAGAATTCGTCGGAACATAGTGCGAATGCGCAGAACCGTGGCGGTGTTCATCGACACCACCACGGTTCTGTGGTTGTTGTTGAGCTGCACTTGTTGGAGCGTTCATGCCCTCACTTTAAGCAGCTTCAACCTTATTGACAACTTATTGAAAATGGGGACTGAGAGCACGCAGCTTTTAGGGAAGCCTGTTTGGGCAGGCTGCCCTACGCAGTCTCGGCGCGAGCGTCGACCTTAACCCAGCTCATCAGGTCGCGCAGCTTGGCGCCCGTCTGCTCGATCTGGTGATCGTTGTAGGAAGCGCGCAGCTCCTCCAGCTCCTTGTTGCCGCCCTCGACGTTGGCAACCAGGCGCTTGGTGAAAGTTCCGTCCTGAATGTCGGACAGAATGTCCTTCATGCGCTTCTTGGTGTCCGCGTCGATGACGCGCGGACCGGACAGGTAGCCACCGAACTCTGCCGTGTCAGACACGGAGTAGTTCATGTTGCCGATGCCGCCCTCGAACATCAAATCCACGATCAGCTTCATCTCGTGCAAGCACTCGAAGTAGGCCATCTCCGGCTCGTAGCCAGCCTCGACCAGAACTTCGAAACCGGTCTTGATCAGTTCTTCGGTGCCACCACACAGAACGGCCTGCTCACCGAACAGGTCGGTAACGGTCTCCGCCTCGAAGGTCGTCGGGATCACGCCAGCGCGTGCACCACCGATGGCGGCTGCATAGGACAGAGCCAGGTCGCGGCCGTTGTTCTTCGGGTCTTGCTCAACGGCGATCAGGCACGGAACACCCTTGCCGTCGACGAACTGGCGGCGAACCAGGTGGCCCGGACCCTTCGGGGCAACCATGCCGATGATGATGTTGTCGGCCGGCTCGATCAGCTTGAAGTGAATATTCAGGCCGTGTCCGAAGAACAGTGCATCACCGTCGTTCAGGTTCGGCTCGATGTCCTCGGTGAAGATCTTCGCCTGGGAGGTGTCCGGAGCCAGCAGCATGATCACGTCGGCCCACTTTGCAGCCTCTGCGTTGGTCTTCACGGCGAAGCCAGCCTCTTCCGCCTTTGCACGGGACTTGGAGCCCTCACGTAGGCCGATAACAACCTCCACGCCGGACTCGCGCAGGTTCTGCGCGTGTGCGTGACCCTGGGAGCCGTAGCCGATGATGGCTACTTTGCGACCCTGGATGATCGACAGATCAGCGTCGTCGTCGTACAAAACATCAATTGCCATAGGGAGCATCCTTTCGTTGACTATCTACATTTATAGCAGACTTTATTTCATTTAGTGAGACTTTTTTGCCCACATAGTGAACTCTGTGGGCTTCTTGCCCTCTTTCGTAGGTAGTGACGCCCCCGGCTGCATACCGAGGGACATCACCACAAGCATTAAAGATTCGCTGGATACATGGCACGAGGGCCACGGCTAATCGCAGTCGGTGAGGCTTCAACCAACTCGCGAATGCCGAACGGTTCCAGAACATCCAGCAAAGCCTGCAACTTCGACGGCGTACCGGTGCACTCAATGATGACCGACTCCGGGCCGACGTCCACGACATGGGCACGGAATAGCTTGGCGGACTCCACAACCTGGGTGCGGTTCGAGTTGTCTGCGGAAACCTTCACCATCATCAAGCCGCGGGAGACGATTGCCTCCGGATCATGACGCGTGACCTTAATAACGGGGATCAGCTTGTTCAGTTGCTTCGTGATCTGCTCGACCACATGATCCTCACCTTCGACAATGATGGTGATGCGGTTGATGCCCTCCACTTCCGTGCGCCCCGAACTGATCGAGATGATGCTGAACGCACGGCGGGTGAACATGCCGGAGATTCGCGAGACGATACCGTCAACGTCCTCACACAGGACGGACAGAGTGTGGACCTGTTCCTTACTCGTGCTCATTAGTCTTCCTCACCTTCCTGGGTGATCTCGTGGATCTCCGCGGGCTCTTCCGCCGCCGAGGATTCCTCGTCGAACAACGGTCGCAGGTTGCGTGCGTACTGGATTTCTTCGTTGGACGTGCCGGCGGCGACCATTGGCCACACCTGCGCGTCCTCGCCAACGATGAAGTCGATGACGACCGGGCGGTCGTTGATTTCCTCCGCCTTACGGATGGTCGGCTCCACGTCTTCTGGCTTCGTGACGCGGAATGCCGCGCAGCCCATGGACTCCGCCAGCATGAGGAAGTCCGGCAGGTACGTCTCCCCCGGCTTCAGGTTGGTGTGGGAGTAGTGCTGGTCGTAGAACAGCGTCTGCCACTGACGCACCATGCCGAGGTTTCCGTTGTTTATAAGAGCAACCTTGATGGGCAGTTTCTCCACCGCGCAGGTAACGAGCTCTTGGTTGGTCATCTGGAAGCAGCCATCACCGTCGATGGCCCAAACGGAGGTATCTGGCTTGCCGGCCTTCGCACCCATGGCCGCGGGCACGGAGTAGCCCATTGTGCCGAGACCACCGGAGTTCAGCCAGGTGCGAGGATTCTCGTAGTCGACGAACTGCGCAGCCCACATCTGGTGCTGCCCCACGCCGGCAACATAGATAGCTTCCGGCCCGACGGTCTTCGACAGCGTTTCAATAACATACTGCGGAGCGAGCTTGCCATTGGGCTGCTCATCATAGCCGCGGGGGAAGTCCTGCTTCAGCTTGCGCAGGTAGTTCAGCCAGCCCGCGGTAGCGGGCTTCTTCAGGTCCAGGTTACGCATCGCCTGATGGAGAGCTGCAAGTACTTCCCTAGCGTCTCCGACAATCGGGACATTAGCTTCGCGGATCTTGCCGATCTCTGCCGGGTCGATGTCGGCGTGGATGACTTTCGCATCGGGCGCGAAACTCTCCACGTGACCGGTGACGCGATCGTCGAAGCGGGCGCCGATGGTGATCAGCAGGTCGGAACGCTGCAGCGCTGCCACCGCCGGAACACTTCCGTGCATGCCCGGCATGCCCATGTACAGCGGGTGCGAGGCCGGGAAGCTACCCAGTGCCATAAGAGTCGTGACGACTGGGATGTCGTTCGCCTCTGCAAATTCCAGCAGCTCCGCGTGAGCCTCTGCTTTAATGACGCCACCGCCGATGTACAGCGTCGGGCGCTTTGCAGCGCTGATCATCCGCACAGCTTCCTCGATCTGCCGCGGGTGCGGGCTGGTGACTGGCCGGTAGCCAGGCAGCTCATACGTCGGTGGCCAGCTGAAATCTAACTCTGCGTTCTGCACATCCTTTGGGATATCCACCAACACCGCACCCGGGCGGCCAGTGGAGGCTACATGGAAGGCCTCCGCGATGGCGCCGGGGATGTCCTCCGGGCGAGTCACCATGAAGTTGTGCTTGGTGATCGGCATGGTGACGCCGCGAATATCTGCCTCCTGGAAGGCGTCAGTACCCAACAGCCCCTTACCCACTTGGCCGGTGATCGCAACCAGGGGAACAGAGTCCATGTTGGCGTCAGCGATGGGGGTTACCAGGTTCGTCGCACCCGGTCCGGACGTTGCGATACACACGCCCACCCGGCCAGTAGCCTGCGCGTAGCCGGTGGCAGCGTGGCCAGCGCCCTGCTCGTGGCGAACGAGGATGTGGTTCAGCTTTTCGGAGTCGTAGAGAGCCTCGTAGAGCGGCAGCACGGCGCCGCCAGGCAGGCCGAATACTACGTCGGCACCTAGCTCTTCTAGCGAGCGCACCACGGCCTGTGCGCCGTTAATTCGCTCCGGCTGCTTGCCGCGGGGGTTCTTCGCCAAGGTGGCGGGGCTGGGTTGCGAGCGTGATGTGTGTGTCACGTTTTCCTTCGCTCCTTGAGTCCTTGAGTCCGTCCTGCCTTCAATTCTTTGCCCTTAGCTCCCTGAACGATTGGCGCAACTCTGGGTCGCCTACCGCCTCTAGGAAGCGAAAAGCCGAAAATCTTCGGTGTGGAATCGCTTGTTCGGTTTGGATGTATGTCCTCCACACAACAAACAACAAAAGCCCCCAAGCAGCCGACCCTGTGAGTCGGTTGTCGGGGGCGCCGTGTCGAGCTCGACGAGGAAGCTAGTGGCGCCCCTCGATAATGAGTACTCGTACTAGTTGCGTGGACTTCATGGCTCTAAATATAGCGCTTTCCATCAAGGCCGTCAAGCGTTTGACCACATGTTTCTCAAAGTATGGCGCCCGGATCTCATATATTGAACACTCTAAAACCGCCCCCGACCTGTGTTTCCCGGCGCCACGCGCCCGACCGATCTCAAGTCAGAAAACCGGCCTTTTACCGACGACTGCCAGCTTCCCAACAGGTTCCCTGACTACGGTGGAACACCATGTTGAAGTTCTATGCTTTCCAACTCTGGGAATGGCTAGTCGTTCACGGCATTCCTTTGAGCGCACTGATAATTATCGCAATTTTGATCCCGCGCTTGGGTCGTTTGGCGATTCGCATTGTTAGCAGTCGATTTGACGAGGGCGAAGAGGCCACCAAGTCGCGCCTAGCTCTCGTCGGCGCACTGGTTTACGTATTGCAGGCAATTGCGTATTTCGCAATCATCATGCTGGGGCTAACAAACCTCGGCGTACCCGCAATGGGCGCTGCACTGCCAGCAACGGTGGTGTCGGCTGCCATTGGTTTCGGTGCGCAGAACGTGATTGGAGATTTTCTCGCGGGCTTCTTCATCATCTCCGAGCGTCAATTCGGTGTGGGCGACTTCGTCGCCTTCGACGGAACATCCAGCAACATTTCCGGCACCGTCGTCGGGCTGACATTGCGTGCCACGAAGGTTCGCACGGCTTCCGGCGAGGTCGTAACCATCCCCAACGGCTCAGCCGGTGTAATTACCAATTACTCCCAAGACTGGTCGCGCGCGGTGGTCGACCTGGCCGTTCCTCTGCAGCCGGGCGAGTCCATGTCGAAGCTAACGCAACGCGTCGAAACGACTGCAGGTCGCGCTTTGGAAGACGAATCGATTGCCGACGACGTGACGGGCGAATTAGAAGTTTTGCCCGCCACGGATATTGTCGCCCCCACCGCTGCTGGGCAGCCGTGGCAGGTGAACTTTCGTGTGATGGTCGTTGTGAACCCAGCGCGCCAATGGGCAGTGGAACGTGTTCTGCGGTCGGCGCTGGTCAACGTGTTCTGGGATCGCTACGACATGCCACGGGCGTTCCTCGGCGGTGCTGAAGCTCCCTCCACCGACCCCCGTAAGGCCGTAGCGGCAGAGCACGCGCTGGCTCCCACGGAAGTCTTGCCCACTCAGCATTCCCACGCAGCCGCAAGCGACGCGGCTAAGGCAGAGCAAGGATCTACTCAATCCACAGTTGATAACCCGCTTCATCCCGCTTCGAAGGACGATGGTCCGGGAGTCAAGCCACTTGATAGCGACGGTACCGTTGGCCGTACGCGAGGCGCACACGCTGGCCAGGTCACCTCGGACGGAACAGTCGCTGATACAGCCACTACAGGCGGCGCACATGATGCGGACATTGCAGCCGAGTCAATCGAAGATAAGACAGGCGACGAAGAGTCGGCCGAGTTCGAGGGCATTTGGCGCAACACCGAGTACCAGTCGAAGTTCAAGAAGCTAATGAGCATCGGAGGCCGTACCCGCCCATCAACGACGGGTCTGATCTTGGCGCTACTTCTGGTCGGCGGGTTGGCCTTGGCGTCGTCCAACCCAGAGGGTGGCGACACCGGATGGCTTTCCCCGGATTATTGGCGCGATCGCCAGCCCAAGAGCGAATCGACAGTGGATCCAAAGGCAAATGAGACGTCCGACTCCGATGCAACGGGCGAGAGCGCAACCGCCGATAACGCAACAGAAAGCAATGCCACGGACGGAAATGCCGCGGATAGCAGCGTGACAGACCGCAATGTGACGGACGGCAATGCCAACGAAAACAACTCCGAAGCAGGCGGAAACAGTCAAAGTGTAGACGGCGGCTCCTCCGGAAGCACCGCCGAAACATCTGCTGGTAATCCCAATAGACAAAACGGACAGGCGCGCACGAGTGCGCCTGCTAATGGCGGTCAAAGCGCAACGCAAAACCCTAATGCGCAGAACGAGCCCAATGCGACCGACACCACCCGCGGCTGATTAAATGACATACATGAGCTCGAAGGTTTTCCACCCCAGCCGTGAACACATCCTCGGCGGGATCGTCATGTTCCTGATCTGCCTACTTTTCACGGGCTATAAGGTCGCCTGGTTTTTCTGGGTTCCACTGGTGCCGCTAGTGTTTATTCTGTGGACTTTGCGAGTGCGCACCACCGTCACCGACAAAGCCATCACCACGCGCTACCTCTTCCGCGCAGGCAAAACCATGCAGTGGGAAGACTTCCGGGCGCTGCGCTTTAACCGAGCCGGACGCGCCTACGCAGTGGACAAGCAGGAAAATAGCTTCTGGCTTCCCGGCATTACTTTCAACTCCCTTATCGACCTACACAAGGTAAGTGGCGGACGTATCCCCGACCCTGTCACCCCAGCACGCGAAGCGACGGAGGACAAGGTTCAGGTGGTCAATAAGGACGGATACGCCGTTCTCATGGACAAGGACGAGTACAAGGAGTACGAAAAGCAGCGCCGCCGCGAAGCGGGAGTGGAAACAGAAGCTGAAGTACCGGAAGGCAGCTCCAAGCACGGAAACGCCGAGCGGGGAAACAGCGAGCAAGAAAACACCGAGCGCAACACTGAAACTAGCGAATAGCGCAAACCAAAATCAGCAGTTGCGCACGGTGGCCAGTCGAAAACTGCTAAAAACAGAACAGACCTTCAACGACGAAGACGAGAACCGAGAACAGCATGAATGCCATCCCCTTGAGATCCACCGTCACCACCCAAGGCCGTAACGCCGCAGGCGCTCGCGCCCTATGGCGTGCCACGGGCATGACGGACAAGGACTTCGAGAAGCCCATCATCGCCATCGCGAACTCTTATACACAATTTGTCCCGGGGCACGTGCACCTGAAAGACGTTGGCGAAATCGTCGCCGACGCCATCCGCGAGGCAGGCGGTGTGCCCCGCGAGTTCAACACCATTGCCGTAGACGATGGCATTGCCATGGGGCACGCGGGCATGCTCTATTCGCTGCCAAGCCGCGAAGTGATTTCTGATGCCGTGGAGTACATGGTCAACGGCCACGCAGCCGATGCGTTAGTTTGCATCTCCAACTGCGACAAGATCACACCCGGCATGCTGAACGCTGCCATGCGTCTGAACATCCCGGTGGTTTTCGTTTCCGGTGGGCCGATGGAAGCAGGCAAGGCGGTGGCTGTCGATGGCGTCGTGCAAGCTCCGACGGACCTCATTACCGCCATCTCGGCCTCTGCTTCTGACAAGGTTGATGCGCAGTCTCTGTTGGAAGTTGAGTCAGCCGCCTGTCCGACGTGTGGATCCTGCTCCGGCATGTTCACCGCCAACTCGATGAACTGCCTGACCGAGGCACTGGGGCTTTCGCTACCGGGCAATGGTTCCACACTGGCTACCCACGCCAAGCGCCGTGACCTGTTCACCAAGGCTGGCACGACCATCGTCGAACTCTGCCGCCGCTACTACGGCGAAGGTGACGCCTCCGTCCTGCCGCGCAACATTGCGACTCGCGAAGCGTTTGAAAACGCCATGGCACTGGACATGGCAATGGGCGGATCTTCGAACACCGTGTTGCACATCTTGGCAGCTGCCCAGGAGGGCGAAGTTGATTTCGACCTCCACTCCATCGACCAGCTTTCCCGCGAGGTTCCCTGCCTGTCGAAGGTTTCCCCGAACTCCGATTACCACATGGAGGACGTCCACCGCGGAGGCGGAATCCCCGCCATTCTGGGCGAGCTCTATCGTGCCGGCAAACTGAACGAAGGCGTCCACTCCGTCCACTCCGCCACGCTGAAGGAGTGGCTGCTGGCCTGGGATATCCGCTCTGGCGCCGCCACAGAAGAAGCCATCGAGTTGTTCCATGCTGCCCCCGGTGGGGTCCGCACGACCGAGCCATTCAGCACAGAGAACCGTTGGTCCAACCTGGATACCGACGCAGAAGGTGGCGTCATCCGCGATGTAGAGCGCGCATACACCACGGACGGCGGATTGGTTATCCTGCGCGGCAACCTCGCCGAAGACGGTGCTGTGATCAAGTCCGCGGGTGTTGACCCGTCAATCTGGCACTTTGAAGGCACCGCGCTGGTTGTTGAATCTCAAGAAGAAGCCGTACGTGTGATCCTGGACAAGAAGGTCAAGCCCGGACACGTGGTAGTCGTCCGCTATGAGGGGCCTGCCGGTGGGCCGGGAATGCAAGAGATGCTGCACCCGACTGCGTTCCTCAAGGGCGCTGGCCTGGGCAAGGAATGTGCACTGATCACCGACGGACGCTTCTCCGGTGGTACGTCTGGCCTGTCCGTCGGCCACATCTCCCCCGAGGCTGCGCACGGCGGTCTGATCGGTCTGGTTCGCGATGGCGATCCCATCACGATCGACGTCCACGAACGTCGCCTCGAGTTAAACATCTCCGACGCTGAGATCGAGCAGCGCCGTGCCGAGATGGAGGCCTCCGACAAGCCCTGGACCCCCACCACCCGCCAGCGAAAGGTCACCAAGGCACTGCGCGCGTATGCCGCCATGGCAACTTCCGCAGACCGCGGAGCCGTCCGCGAAGTCAGGTAGTGCCCTGCCGGCAGCCATTGCGCCGTCCGTAGACTGGGAAGCATGCAAGATTCCACCTCCCAGTCCCCCGCACACAACGCAACAGATGGTGGCAGCACGGATGGCATGATCCGCGTCCGCGACGCGCATCTGCGAAATCTCAAACATCAGAACGTTGAGCTTCCGCGCAATGCGCTTGTGGCAGTGACGGGTGTTTCTGGATCGGGGAAATCTTCACTTGCGTTTGGAACGCTGCATGGGGAGGCACAACGCCGGTATCTGGAGTCGGTCGCACCGTTCGCACGGAGGTTGATCGGTGGAGCCGTGGACCCGCGGGTCGGTTCCGTGGAGGGGCTACCACCGACGGTCGCTTTACAACAAGGCGCATCCGCGGGAGGGGCGCGCTCGACGGTAGGAACGGTATCGAACCTGTCGAATACGATCCGTCTGCTGTACTCCCGATGCGGGGAGTATCCGTCGACGTTGCGGAAGCGCCGTGGCCGGCTGGATTCTGATTGCTTCTCTCCTAACACCACGGTCGGTATGTGTCCGGAGTGCCAAGGCACTGGAGTGGTGCATGAGCCGACGGAGGAATCGATGGTTCCGGATCCGTCGCTCAGCATCGACGAAGGCGCCATCGCAGCCTGGCCGGGTGCCTGGTTGGGTAAGAACTTCCACGATATCGTGGCGGAACTTGGATTCCCGATGGATACTCCCTGGCGTGACATTCCGCGTGCCGACCGAGATTGGATTCTCTTCACCGACGAGCGCCCCGTCGTAACAATCCATCCACATCGCGGGGCGGATCAGATTCAGCGAACATATGAAGGCACCTGGCGTTCGGTGGCCTCCTATCTGCGGAAAACATTGGCCGAAACAGGATCCGACTCCACGCGCCGGCGGGTGCTATCGTTTATGCGCTCGTCACGCTGCGGCACATGCAAAGGGCGTCGGCTAAATACCGAGGCGCTTTCCGTTAACTATCTCGACTACCCCATCGATAGCCTCGGAGCGCTTCCTTTAGAGGAGGTGGTAGCGCATTTCATAGAGCGTCGAGCAGACCTCCCAAACACATCCAAATCCTCCGACGGCGCAGCCGCTGAAGCCGAGAGGATCCTGCTGGATCAGGCAATTCCCACATTACAGTCGGTGGTGGATTTGGGGCTCGGACATCTCAGCCTGGATCGAGCGACAGCGACGCTGTCAGCGGGCGAGCTGCAGCGACTCCGATTGGCGTCTCAATTGCGCTCGGGACTCTTCGGCGTGGCCTATGTACTGGATGAGCCCTCTGCGGGGCTGCACCCCGAAGAACGCCGCGCAGTGTCGAAACTTATCCGCAGGTTCCTGGACGCGGGCAACAGTGTCCTTCTCGTCGAGCACGATATGCACCTAGTTGCAGAAGCCGACTGGGTTGTCGACGTCGGTCCTGGTGCAGGCGAACTCGGCGGCGAGGTGCTCTACTCCGGCCCCGTCAGTCCTACAACGGGACAGCGCGGACTGGCCGAGATGGATTGCCCCACCGGACGAGCACTCTCCGCCGGGCCTTTGGAGCTGACCAGCGACTCTAAGGCTCGCACCCCTTCCGGGGCGCTGGTACTCCGGGACATCAACCAGCGCACCCTGGACAATCTCACCGTAACTATCGGCCTCGGCACGTTCACCGCTTTCACGGGCGTATCCGGTTCCGGCAAATCCACCCTCCTCCAGGTTCTCGCCAGTACTCTACGCGAACAAGTCAAGACAGCCGTGAACGATGGAGACGTGGAATCGAAGGAGAAGAACAGCGGCGGTGAAAGCCATAGTGTCGACCGGCTAGTACAAATCTCTCAGAAGCCCATCGGCAGGACTCCTCGCTCTTGCCTTGCAACCTATACCGGGCTATTCGACCGCGTTCGGAAATTGTTCTCCCAGACCCGCGAGGCGAAGCAGCGCGGGTGGACCGTCTCCCGATTCTCCTACAATGTCACCCAAGGGAGGTGCCCGACTTGCAGCGGCGAAGGGCAGATCGAGATCGAGTTGGTCTTCCTGCCCGGCAGCTATGCTCCTTGTCCAGACTGCCACGGTGCACGATACAACGCGGAGACACTCGAAGTGACGTGGAACGGGAGGACGATCGCGGATGTACTGGGGCTGACGGTCGCCGAAGCCAAAGACGTTTTCGCGAACGAAGAGCCGATCGCTCGCGCTTTGCAAGCGCTATCTGCTGTGGGTTTGGATTATTTGCGGCTCGGCCAGCCGGCGACGGAGCTATCCGGTGGCGAAGCTCAACGGATCAAGCTGGCGACCGAGCTGCAGCGTGCGCAGCGTGGGCACACCGTGTATCTCATGGACGAACCGACCACTGGATTGCACCCCGCGGACGTAGACCTGCTGGTGGCAGAGATGCAGCGCTTAGTCGACAACGGGAACACGGTGGTGATTGTGGAACACGACATGCGCGTTGTCGCCCAGGCAGACCGAGTGATTGAAATGGGACCAGGTGCAGGCGCGCGCGGAGGGCAAGTTGTGGCAGATGGAAGCCCCGCCGCAGTGGCCCAAACGGACACCGCGACGGGGCGGATACTGGCCGAGCGCAGTTGAATGCTACGACGACAGAAGAACGTTCCCTAGTTGAACGGGTTACCTCCGCCGACCGCGAGCCAGAGACCAGCAGTCGCCGCCACTGCAACCACGAAGAAGATCCACGCCGAGGCTAGTGGACGAGTTGCCCATCCTCGGCTGCGATCAAGACTGATACGGCCAGGACCGACGAAAATAAGGCTGATCGAAACCACTGTCAGAACGACCCATAGCTGGATATAAGGGCTCATTCCATATGGCCAAAGGGATCCTTGGAAGTTGTTGAGGTTGTGGAATGCCATGAAACCTGCAACCACCGTAGCCAGCGCCGCACCGAACGGTGTGAGTAGACCAAGCAACAGCAGTCCACCGGCTACAACCTGCGCTACTGGGATGCCGATAGCCAGGATGTCCGCGAAGTTGTAGTTCTCCAGCTGGGTCTGGAAGACATCCACGCCGGGGTCTCCGCCGAAGGAGAATAGCGTCTGCAGTCCACGAACTAGCAGGTATGCGCCTAACGCTGCCCGCAGCACGAAGAGGCCAAAGCTTGTGGTTCCGCGCTTCGCGGTTGCAGAAGCGTCTTCCGTGGGCGTCCCCACAGTGTCACCTGGCTCTGCGGTGTTCTGCGTTTCAACCGCTGCCGGTGCCCCGACGGCTGCGGGCGCCACAACAGTCTCAGGCGCAGTAGTACTCTCTGGCGCAGCTGCGGTCTCAGGCGCAGCAACTGCGGATCTCTCCGTTTCCGCGGGTGCGACGCCGGCCTCTAGTGGGCGCTTCTCCTCAGGCAAGGACTGGTCGCTAGCTCCCGATTCTGGATACTGCGCGACGTCGGAATCATCGATCTTGTCCCAGCGATCCTCCGCAGTCGTACTAGCGGCGCCAGTGGCGCTTGCCGCGCCAGCTGTGCCGGCTGCGGTGGATTTGGTGGGAGCGTCAAGGTTAGTCAGATCTACGTCAGAATCCTTGGACTCAGCGGGAGCAGGTTCCGCTGCCCTGCTCTCAATTCGCTGGGGCCGGGCGCGACCAGCCAAGGCGTAGATATCCCGCTTCGCGGGTTTAGGCTTACCTTCCGCGGCTGATTCTGGAGCTGGCGCAGCCTCAGCTCCGGGCTCGTCCTCAACTTCGCTCGGCTTCTCAATTTTCGTCGAACCGGCTGAGGGCTCGTCTGCAGCAGGCTCCTCAGCGGCGGGCTCATTCGCTTCACGACGGTAGACCGGCACGTCGATGTCATTGTGCATGTCATCCGCCAGATCGTCATCTGGACTAGTGGGCCTAGGGTTGTTTGGCTTCGCGTTGTTATTCACGCCACCCAGACTATTCCGACCTTTAGAGCTTGTGGGGGAGGTCACTCGGCATGTCTCGGACGGCTTAAATGGCAGCAGCCCGCTTTGCTGCCCCTTTAGCTGAGCTTCTTGGCGATAAGTTGGTTCACCTGAGCAGGGTCAGCCTTGCCCTTAGTGGCCTTCATCACGGCGCCAACAATCGCACCAGTGACCTTCTTGTTGCCTGCGCGGTATTTCTCCACGATGTCGGGGTTGGCAGCAAGTGCCTCATCGACGGCAGCTTCGATGGCGCCGTCATCGCGGACAACTTCCAAACCACGAGCGTTTACGACCTCATCGACGTCGCCTTCACCGGCTAGTACGCCGTCCACGGCCTGGCGTGCGAGCTTGGTGGTCAGCTTGCCCTCATTTACCAATGACGTCACCCGCGCCACCTGGACTGGCGTGATGTCTAGCGCAGACAGTTCCACGCCCTGTTCGTTTGCCTTTCCTGCGAGGTAGGAGACCCACCAGGAACGCGCCTCATCGGGCTTGGCTCCCGCTTCGACGGTGTCGATGACGAGATCGAGGGCACCGGCGTTGACCAGGTCTCGCATCTCTTCGTCCTTCAGTCCCCATTCCTTTTGAATGCGAGCACGGCGAATCCACGGCATTTCCGGCAGGGTGGAGCGAATCTCCTCCACCCATTCGGCGGGCGCCAGTACGGGTGGTAGATCCGGGTCGTTGAAGTAGCGATAATCCGCCATGGTCTCCTTCGGGCGACCCTTGGAGGTGGTTCCGTCGGTTTCCTGGTAGTGGCGGGTTTCCTGCACGATCTCCACGTCGTTGACAAGGCATGCTGCCTGACGCTGCATTTCAAAGCGCACTGCCTGCTCAACGGACTTCAGGGAGTTGATGTTCTTCGTCTCGGTGCGCGTGCCATATTCAGTGGTTCCCACGGGGCGCAGCGACAGGTTCGAGTCGACGCGCATGGAGCCCTGGTCCATGCGCGCGTCGGAGACACCCAGGGCCTTCACGAGATCGCGCAGCGCAGAGACGTATGCCTTCGCAACCTCGGGAGCGCGTTCGCCGGCGCCTTCGATCGGCTTGGTCACGATCTCAATCAGCGGCACTCCGGCGCGGTTGCAGTCTACGAGGGAGGCGGTTGCGCCATGGATGCGACCGTCGGCACCGCCGAGGTGCGTCAGCTTGCCGGTGTCCTCCTCCATGTGAGCGCGTTCAATCTCCACGCGCCATTCGGATCCGTCTTCCAGGACAACATCCAGGTACCCGTCGTAGGCGATCGGCTCGTCATACTGGGAAATCTGGTAGTTCTTCGGCTGGTCCGGGTAGAAGTAGTTCTTCCGCGCGAAGCGGGACTTCGGAGCAATCTTGCAGTTCAGTGCCAGGCCAATCTTGATTGCCCATTCCACGCCCAGCTTGTTCACTACCGGCAGCGCACCCGGCAGGCCAAGGCTGCAGGGGTCAACGTTGCTGTTAGGTGCATCGCCGAACTCTGCGGAAGAGGTGGAGAACATCTTCGTCTTCGTTGCGAGTTCGACGTGAACTTCCATGCCCATTACCGGGTCGAAGCGCTCCAGCACTTCGTCGAAGTCCATCACATCATCGGAGTAATCGTAGACAGGCGCAGTCATGCCAGCCATCTTAATACGTCCCCGCTGCTGTGTGTCGTTGGGGTCGCTACCGCTGGGCGCACCGCCGCCTCCCTTCTCCGGCTATTCCCGCCGAACGTCCTTGGGCGCGGCCCGCCCGGGTGGCAACCAGGTGACGCATCCGCTTACCCGCGCCATCCTCCCTCGGTTTGGCTGTCCATTTACTCTGTTGTGGTACGGGCATAAAAGCGACATGTTCTCGGGGTTCGTTTCCCCTCCTCGTGCAAATTCCTGAAGGTGGTGTACTTGGCATTCACTCGCAGGACGCCCACACCCCGGCCAGGCGCATTGCGTCGTTTCGGCTTCCAGCATTCGGCGCTGCTTTTGTGACGCCAACCGCCTCACCCGATATAGGTTCACCGGTCCTTGCTCCGCCGATATCAGAGTTATGTAATCCCCATTCCTCAATTCAACGCCGTTCATTTCAACGCCGCTCAACTCGGAGGCGCCCAACTCGGCGGCGCTCACTTCAACGGCATGCGGCTCTACCCCACTGGATTCTGCGAAGCGTCGGGCGACGTACTCCGCTCCGGTGAGGACTGCTCCATTGGTCGCACGTAATTCCACTTCATCGCCCTGACCGCTAAGCACCTGCATGTATTCGTCTAGCTCGACGACAACATTGGTGGTCAGCGTGCTGCGCTGAATGGTTCGATTCTCGGTTAACCATGCCAATGGGTCTAGGCGTGCAGACTCCCAGATCTCCGACATTTCGTGTGCCGGACCGGTGAACTGGATGGTGGTCTTCGTTCCGTGGAGGATGCGACGTCCGCCATCGTCTGGCACTCGTGGCCCTTGCATGCGGCGTCGAAGCTGTGTGGCGCGGCGAGAGATCGCCGTCAGGTCTCCGGCTGTGTTGCACAGTTGCTCCGTGAAGACGTAGCGATGTTTGATACCCAATGTGCGCGCCCGCTCGGCAATGAGCATCAGCACGTCCAGGCCGTGACGATTGCGGCGCGCAGCTTCCAGCGCGCGCTTCTTGTAACGCGAATACGCCGGCCCGGAGAAGTGCTCCGCCGCCCGCGCCACTCTCCTAGCGAGTTCTTTTTCCAAGGGCAGCTGCTCGGCAGGAACGCCAAAGGCTTCGCTCAGCAGATCAGCGCCGTGGCGCTGGGCCGCTGCCACTTGGCGCTGAAGCTCCCCGAGCTGCCGCAGTTTTTCCATAGCGCCAACGCTAAAACATCGCGCCTTTTCTCGCCCCGCCGCAAGAAACTCCCTGTGGATAACTCTCACCGAAAAAACGGTTTTCCACAGGGAAAACAATTCTCCCTTGACAGGCGCCCGACTCCTATGCCTTGCCGTCCGCTCTAGTGGATGGCGCGGTGTGTCACTACCCGAACAGGGAACGTGCCGTCTCGTAGCGCTTCTCGGGAACTTCCTTCAACGTTCCGACGGCTTCTTCAAAGTCAATCAGATCAATGTCGCCGCCCTTAAGCGCCACGACCTTGCCGAAATCTCCGTTGATTGCAGCCTTGGTGGCGTTCACGGCAAAACGCGTTGCCAGGACGCGGTCGAACGCAGTGGGCGTACCGCCGCGCTGGATGTGTCCGAGGACGGTGGAACGCACGTCGGTATCCAACCGGTTCTCGATCTCCTTGGCAATCAGCGCCGACATGTTCTGGAACTTCTCGTGGCCGAACTGATCCACTTCACGCTCCGCAACCTCCAGGGTGCCTTCCTTCGGTAGCGCTCCCTCGGCGACAACGATGATGCCGTACTTCTCCCCCAGCTGGAAGCGGCGTGCCATGCGACGGCAGACGTCATCAATGTCGAATGGAAACTCCGGAATGAGGATCTCGTGCGCACCGCCGGCCATGCCCGCGTGCAACGCAATCCAGCCAACGTGGCGGCCCATGACCTCCACGATCATCACGCGATCGTGTGATTCAGCGGTAGTGTGCAGGCGATCAATGGCATCGGTCGCGACGGCGACGGCAGTGTCAAAACCAAAGGTGTAATCCGTGCCGTTGACATCGTTGTCAATGGTCTTCGGCACGCCGATCACCGGGACTCCATTGTCATGCAGGAAGCGCGCGCCCTTAAGTGTGCCCTCGCCACCGATGGGGATCAGAGCGTCAATGCCCGCGTCAGCGAGATTAGCCTTCACGCGGTCGATGCCTGCCATAAAGTCTTTCGGGTGCAGGCGACCGGTACCCAAGATGGTGCCTCCGCGGCGCAGAATACGATCGATGAAGTCGTCGTCGTACAACTGCACACGACGATCTTCCAACAGTCCCTGCCAGCCGTCTTCAAAGCCAACGACGGTATGGCCTTCCCCTGCCGCCGTACGCACAATGCCTCGGATGACGGCGTTCAATCCTGGGCAGTCTCCACCACTGGTCAAGGTCGCAATACGCATGCTTCAAAGTTTAGCGATATGGCGTCGGATCTGCCGGACGGCAAGGGAATGTACGCCTATGGACGCCTACGCGTCTCCGTGACTCGCCTCTTGCCGAGCCATGCTGGAAGCCAGTGCGCCGAGGATGAGCATGACTACCGCGGGTAGCAGTGATTCTCCGAAGGCTTGGGGGCCGACTACGCTAACGCGTGCTTGCACGACCGCGGCGATCACCGCAGCGCCGGTGACTGCACCGAGCTGCCTGGTGGCGTTGTACATTCCGGAGCCCGCACCGGCGAACTGCGGCGGCAGGTCTCGCAGTGTGGCGGTGGAGTTCGGCGCCCAGACAAAAGCATTGCCAAAGCCCAGGATCACGAATGATCCGATGATCATCCACAGCGGGCGCTCGGGTCGCATGGATAGCGCCAGCGCGGCCACTCCAATGGCCATCAAGCAGAAGCCCAACACGGCGAAACGCCGGGGATCGTAGCGGTCAACAAGCCTGCCGACGAATGGCGCCATCACCCCCGCGATGATGGCCATGGGAGTTACAACGAAGGAGGCTTTCATTGGACCGAAGCGATGGACTTCCTGCAGGAACAACATCACCGGAACCATCATGCCGGCGATGGTGAACCCCATAGTGAAAATCGAAGCGTTACCGAAGGCAAAATGGCGACGGGTAAACAGCGCGATGGGTACCAACGCGCTGCCCGCGGACAGGCAGGATTGCAGCCAGACAAAGGCGATCATCATCGCCACGCCGCCGACCAGCAGCGCCCAAATCCACGGAGCCCAGCCGGCGGGGTCGCCTTCCTGGATGCCGTAGATCACCATCGTCATCGCCACCATGGAAAGCAGGATCGACGGCACATTAATGCGGTCGCGCGTCGGCCGGAAGCGCGGCACCCACCGGGCAACCATTACTACGGACAGCACGCCGATCGGCACATTGATAAAGAACACCCAGTGCCACGTGGCGTACTCCGTAATGAAGCCGCCGAGCAGCGGCCCGGCGAGCGTGGAAATTCCTGCCGTCGCACCCCAGATACCCAATGCTGCTCCGCGCTTGTCGCGCGGGAAGATGCGGTTGATCACGCTCATGGTCTGCGGCGTCAAAAGTGACCCGCCGATGCCCTGCACGGCGCGGGCGGCAATCAGCATTTCGATGCTGCCCGCCAGGCCGCAGGCCAATGACGAGAGGGTGAAGATCGTCATTCCCGCTATATATAGGTTCTTTGGCCCGAAGCGGTCGCCTAGCCGGCCTGTGACCATCAGGGGCACTGCGAATGTCAACAGATAAGCGCTGGTGACCCACAGCACCTGCCCGTAGTCGGCGTGCAGGTCTGCTTGGAATGCTGGCGTGGCGACGGCCACGATCGTCTGATCCAGCAGGATCATGAAAAACCCGATACACAACGCCACGAGGGCGCGCCACGCCTGTGACAGCGGCAGAGGCAGTGCGGGATAGGTTTCTTCTGCAGAGCGAGTGCGGTGTGTGGGTGGGAGCTGCTGTGCGTTCACTTACAGTGAGTCTACTGCCGCCCTCAAAGCAGACAAACTTGTTTGAAACTCCGGCATGAGCGGCAGCTCCTCCAACCGGTCAATGGGTTGCCACAGCAGCTCCAGCGATTCGGCGGTCGGATGAAGTTCCAGGTGATCGGCGCAGGTGGCTAGGACAGTGGTGTACGTCCACTCAGTGATTTCCGGATTGACGTACTGCCACCAGAACGTGCCTCCGAGTCCGAAGATGCCGTGAGCCTCCAGGTCGGCGTCGAGGCTAGGGTGCCGAACAGGAAAGTCCTGCAGGGCTTGGCGGGGATCCCCGTTGCGCTCGATGATCTTTTCAATTCCCGCAAAGAGGTGCCGTTCTTCTTCGCGAACTGGAAGGCGGCAGTACGCCTTCTTGACAGGCACGGTCGAGGTCACGATTTCTTGGTGGACTTTTACTGCTGACGCCCCCACGCCTGTTTCTTCCCACGTTTCTCGTAGGGCGCCGTCGGTGGGTGACTCGCCGACGTCGATCGCTCCCCCAGGCAGAGCCCAGGTTCCGCCACGGTTCGTCCACTTGGCGCGGTGCTGCATCAGAACGTGGCGGTCGTCAGTGACGAGAAACAGCCCCGCGGCGCCGAGCACACCCCAGCGGCGGGAGCCGTCGGGGTGTTCGACGAAACCATCGCCTGTGTAAAGTTCGGGAAGCTTACCCATGACTCCCACCATACGCGTGCGGCTACGGGCGGATCCCGCCCCGCCAAAAAGCTAGCTAAAAGCTAGCTGAAAGCTAGACGGCTAGCCACCGGTCAACGATCAGTTTTGGCGTGCTTAAGCACGCTTAGGCGCGGCCGGCTTCGAAAGCGGCGCCGACGCGGTACAGACGGTCGTCGCCATGTGCTGGGCCCATGATCTGCAGACCGGTCGGCAGGCCGGAATCGCTTGCAAAGCCACCGGGCACGGACATGCCGCATACGCCCGCCAGGTTCAGCGGCAGGGTAAACAGGTCAAACATGTACATTGCCAACGGATCGTCGACCTTCTCCCCCAGCTTGAATGCGGTGGACGGGGTAACCGGTGCGACGATAGCGTCGACCTGCTCATAGGCTTTGGCGAAGTCCTGAGAGATCAGGTTACGTACGCGCTGCGCCTGCAGGTAGTACGCGTCGTAGTAGCCAACGGACAGGGCGTAGGTCCCCAGCATGATGCGGCGCTTCACCTCGGAGCCGAAGCCCTCGGCGCGGGTCAGGCTCATCACCTGGTCGGCGGAGCGTGTACCGTCGTCTCCCCGGCGCTGGCCGTAGCGCATGCCGTCGAAACGAGCCAGGTTGGAGCTGACCTCACAGGGCAAGATCAGGTAGTAGGCGTTCATGGCATGGTCGAAGTTCGGGCAATCAACTTCCACCAGTTCAGCGCCCTGAGACTTCAACTGTTCCAAGTTGGCGTGGTATGCCTCCAGCACGCCGGGCTGGAAAGCTTCAGCTCGCTCGAACTGCTTGACTACGCCGAGCTTCACACCGTTGAGGTCTCCGGAAACGCCCTGCTTTGCAGCCTCGACGACCGGTGCGACGGCGTGGGTGGAGGAGGTGGAGTCGTTGGCGTCATGCCCTGCAATAACCTCGTGCAGCAGCGCGGTGTCCAGTACCGTACGCGCCGTCGGGCCGCCCTGATCCAGAGAGGAAGCGCAAGCCACCAGGCCATAGCGGGAAACGGTGCCATAGGTGGGCTTCACGCCCACGGTGTTGGTCAGTGCGGCGGGTTGGCGGATCGAACCACCGGTGTCCGTGCCGATAGCTAGTGGAGCCATGCCTGCAGCCAGAGCTGCGGACGAGCCACCACCGGAGCCGCCCGGAGTGCGCTCCAGGTCGTAGGGGTTCTTGGTCGGACCGTATGCGGAGTTTTCCGTGGAGGAGCCCATGGCGAACTCGTCCATGTTGGTCTTGCCCAGGATCGGGATACCCGCTGCGCGCAGGCGCATGGTGACGGTCGCGTCATAGGGGCTCATGTAGCCCTCGAGCATCTTCGATGCACAGGTGGTCGGCGCGTCCATGGTGGTGAACACGTCCTTCAGCGCCAACGGTACGCCCGCCAGCTTGCTGGTCGGCTGATCGCCTGCGGCCAGCGCCTCGTCGACATTCGCGGCTGCGGCGAGAGCCTCGTCGGGACCAACGTGCAGGAACGCGTTGATATCCCCGTCAATCTCACCGATGCGGTCCAGGTGAGCCTGGGTAACCTCCTGGGAGCTGATCTCGCGCGCGTGGATCTTCTCCGCCAGTTCGGCGGCGGTCCAGGTGGTGAAGTCCGAGTCATCCCGGGAACCGACGATGTACTTGTTCTCAGCCATGAGTGTTCCTACAGTTCCTTATTTCTCTAACGTTCGTTGTTCTAACGGGTTCTAAACGGTCTGTTGGCGTTGTGGCTAGTCCGCGAGGATCTGCGGCACCTCGAAGCGCTGCTCGTTCTGCTTCGGAGCCTGGTCGAGTGCCTGCTCGGGCGTAAGGCTCGGAACGACCACGTCTTCACGCATGACGGCAACGTCGCCGTCAACGTTTTGGGTGGGGTGGCTCAATGGCTCAACGCCTTCGGTGTCCACCTTCCTGATCGCTGCAACGTGATCGACGATTCCATCGATCTGAGCTGCGTATTCCTCCAACTCCTGTTCCCCTAGGTCCAGGCGAGCCAGGCGGGCCAGGTGGGCAACATCTTCGCGCGAAATCTCAGACATGGGTTCTACTCTAGCCAAGCCAACCTGCCCCCGTGGACTTCAGGTGGCGCTAGTATCGGTTCCATGTCTTTCCTCATGCGTGTCCGTATGCCTGATTCCCCCGGATCCCTTGGCTTGCTAGCCATGGCACTGGGGACTGTCGGCGGCGATATTCGTGGCGTGGATATCGTCGGACCAGCGGAGGATGATCCGGACTCCGTCATCGACGACATTGTCGTTTCCATCCCCTCGGGACATCTGCCGGATAGTCTCATCACCGCCACGCAGGAGCTCGATGGCTTCTATGTCGATTCGATCAGACCTTTTTCCGGCAAGATCGACCGACGTGGCCAGATTCAGATGCTGTCTGGAGTGGCGGAAAAGCGGCGTCAACTACAAGAAGCGCTAGAGATCATGATGCAGGATCTGCCACGCTCCATGACGGCGGGCTGGGCGCTGGTGTTGGATACGTCGCCACGAACGCACCGGGTAGCTGCCTCCTCCGCCGCCCCGGAGGATAACGGGCTTGAACTCGACCACCCGCCACTAACCGAGGCCCGCGTGTTGAACCCAGAGCGCGAGGATTGGATTCCCGAGAACTGGGTTGTGATGGAGTCCGCGTTGGCGGGAACGCCAATCAAGGGAACTGACTTACTGCTCATAGTCGGCCGCCCGGGCGGGCCGGACTTTCTGCTTAGCGAGGTAGAACACCTGCGGCAGCTCGGCGCTATCTTTGGGGCGTTCTTTAGTTAGCCACTGTCTTTAGATAGCCACTGTGCCCGCCGGCAGCCCGCCGGCACTATTGGCTGCGGATAAAGAAGTTATACGCCGGGCTATCCGTCACATCGGTCGCGTGGTATCCCAGCTGCTGCAGGTGTGCTTGGAACTCGATATCGCCGGATACGTCCTCAAACGCCGCTAGCACGCGACCGTAGTCCATGCCGAAACTGCGGTAGTGGAAGCCGGTGATATTCCAACGGGTTCCCAGCACTTCCAGGAAGCGCAATAGTGCGCCGGGGTGCTCGGGGAATTCAAAACTATACGCGGTCTCGTCAACGCGCTGACCGGGTGTGCCTCCGATCATGTAGCGCACGTGTTCCTTGGCGACGTCATCGTCGGAGAGGTCGACCACTCCATAACCTGCGCTGCTGAGATCCGCGGCGATGCCCTTGCGCTCCTCCTCGCCGTTTTTCAGTTTGACGCCCACAAAGATTCGGGCTGGTTCTTCCCCACCACGCTGGCCGACTCGGTAGCTGAACTCTGTGACGGAACGCTGGCCGAGGATCTTGCAGAACTCGAGGAACGCACCTTCGCGCTCGGGAATTGTCACGCCGAAGATGCCCTCGCCACCCTCACCGATTTCCGCACGCTCGGAGACATAGCGCAGGGAGTGGAAGTTCACATTCGCACCGGAGAGGACGTGAGCCAGGGTTTCGTCTTGAATTTTGTGGGTAGCAACATAGCGCTTCAGCCCCGCCAGTGCGACGGCGCCGGCGGGTTCGGCGATGGCTCGCGTGTCGTCGAAGATGTCCTTGATGGCAGCACTGATCTCGTCGGAGCTTACGGTGATCACGTCATCGAGGTAGTCGCGGCAGAGGCGGAATGTCTCTGCGCCGATTTGTTTGACGGCTACGCCTTCGGCGAAGAGGCTGACGTGGTCGAGGGCAACGGGTTGGTCTGCTGCGAGGGCTTGGGTGAGGCAGGCGGATTCTTCCGGCTCCACTCCGATGACCTGAATTTTGGGGTTCAGTTCTTTGAGAAGCACGGCTACGCCCGCTGCCAAACCACCGCCGCCGACCTGTACGAACACGCGGTCAACGTCCGGTCGGGATTGGAAGATTTCGAGGCCAGCGGTTCCCTGCCCGGAAATGACCGCCTCGTCGTCGAACGGGGCGACCCAGACCATGCCCTCCTGGTCGGATAGTTCCATGGCCTTTGCCTTGGCTTCGTCGAAGTTAGCGCCGTGTAACAGTACTTCCCCACCGAAGCTGCGCACTGCGTCGATTTTGATGCTGGGGGTGACCTCCGGCATCACAATGACAGTGCGGATTCCCAGTTCCGTGCCGGATAGTGCCACGCCCTGTGCATGGTTTCCGGCGGAGGCGGCGACGACTCCGCGGCGGCGCTCTTCTTCCGTGAGCTGTGCCATGCGGTTGAATGCGCCGCGGATCTTGAAGCTATGCACGGGCTGCAAGTCTTCGCGCTTGACCAGAATTTCGTTTCCACTGCGCTTCGACAGCGTGTCCATGTACTCAAGCGGGGTGTTTTTGGCCACGCGGTACACGGGTGCGGAAACGATTTTCTTCAGATAGTCCGCGCCGGTGGCAGTAGATTCCGTGGCAGCGGGGGCTTGTGAAGCTTCATGTGACATGCGCTTCAGTATAGTCCTGCCGGTGATCCCCCTTACACGGCAGTGCCCGTCCACCGCACCTCTGCGGCAGACGGGTTTGCACGACTGCAGTTACTGCTGACGGTAGTCGTCCAGGTTTACCTGCGGGGTGGGCTGCAGGTGATCCGTTGCGGGGTTCTTCACCGACGGGTACTTGAGGTCGACATCATGGTCATCTGCGGTTCCAACATATGGATCCTCGCCGTTGAGCACGCGCTTGACCTGTTCCTTATCCACGGTGTGAGTCCACTTGCCAACCAACAGAGTGGCCACTGCGTTACCGGAGAAGTTGGTCAGGGCGCGGGCCTCAGACATGAAGCGGTCGATGCCAGCGATGATGTCCACGCCGTCCAACAGCTCCGGACGGTGCGATTGCAGACCGACAGCCAGGGTTGCGATACCCGCGCCGGACACACCCGCGGCACCCTTGGAGGCGATAATCATGAAGATCAGCAAGCTGATCTGATCCCCCATGCTCAGGTGCACGTTCATGGCGTCCGAAATAAAGATGGCTGACATGGTCAGGTAAATCGCGGTGCCGTCCAGGTTGAAGGAGTAGCCCGTCGGCACGACGATTCCGACCGTGGACTTGTCCACGCCGACGTGTTCCATCTTGCGCATCAGGTTCGGCAGCGCGGACTCAGAGGAGCTGGTAGCGAAGATAAGCAGGTACTCGCGCCCCAGGTACTTCACCAGCTTGAAAATATTGAAGCCAGTGAAGACTCGCAAGATGGTTCCCAGAATCACGAAGATGAAGATGATACAGGTGATGTAGAAGCCTAGGATCAAGATACCGAGCTGCAGCACTGCCTTAATACCAGTGCCGCCGACTACGCCAGCCATCGCACCAAACGCGCCGATCGGGGCCAACCACAGGATCCAGGACAGGATCTTGAAGACCAGCTTCTGCAGAGCGGCCACGAAGCCCAGGATCGGCTCGCCGGCCTTGCCCATGGATTGCGTTGCGAAGCCGACCAACAGGGCGATTAGCAGTACCTGCAGAATCTTGCCTGAGGTGAAGGCGCTGAAGAAGGTTTCAGGAATGATGCTTTGCACGAACCCGGTCTCTTGCCCTTTTTTGGCGTCGAAGCCACCGGTATTTCCAATGTTCAGCCCTTCGCCCGGCTGCAGCAGGTTTCCCACGACTAGGCCTACTGCGAGGGCGAAGGTGGACATCGTGATGAAGTAGGCCAGTGCCATGCTTCCTGCTTTGCCTACTGACGCCGCAGACCTCACCGAGCCAATTCCCAGCACGATCGTGCAGAAGATCACCGGCGGGATGATCATTTTGATCAGCGTGACGTAGGTGGTTCCGAGCTCTTTGAACCCCTTTGCGACATCGGGTGCCACGAGGCCGAAAATGATGCCGGCGATCACGGCGACGATCACGCCGATGTATAGCCAGTGTGTGTTGTCTTTCTTCTCTTTCTTCGGCTCCGCGATCTGCGGGGAGCTAGCTACCGCAGCCCCCAACGAAGCTTTTACTTCCTGCGCCTTTTGCTCGGTGACGTGGTGATCAACGTCATGCTGCTGCGCGTTTTCGTGATCCGCATTGTGGTCTGCGCCCTGGGGATTGTGCTTGTCGTTCATGGATCCCTAGTGCCCCATTTCGATGTCTATGAGATGGACTCTTGAAAGTGCTGATCTTTTCCCCCTTGTCAGTCCGCAACAGCCATGGGGCTCGGTGGGAGCCGTGTGGGCGTCACAAAAACCACGCAGGAGTTAACCTCAACACCTTTATTGTGCTACTTCACCAAGATAAGAAACAAATAGAGAAAGCGATAGGTTTCCCCGAGGATTTTCGTCCAGCGGGCGGACAGTGTTGACCTGCCTTTTCTTAGAAGGAAGTCCGAATAAATGGTTGCTGGAGCTGCTGGAGCTGCTGGAGCACTGTGCAGCGCCATAGTGCAGCGCAGCTAAATAAGGCGCTTTATAGCGAGCAGTACCCCCTGAGGGTACGAAGCAGAAGCCTTTTCCTGCGAAAAGGTGAATCGTTCCCTAGTGTTCTCCCTAGCATTGATTCTCCACAGCATTGTTTCTTTTCAGCATTGATTCTTTGCAGTGGAGAACTTTTTCACGTTGGGAACATTGCGTGGCCACGCTTCATCCCATCCCTATAGAACACCAACAGACCCAGAAAGGCGCTAGTTCCTCGTGCGGGCTCCTCAAGCAAAGACCCATCAGCTTCCACAAACTTGGCGATTCGCTGCTGCAGTGTTCGCGTTTCTCACCGGCATGGCTCTGCTGCCGATCTTCGCCGTTAACGCGAACGCCGCCGACGAAAGCAGAGTCGCCGGAGTTTATGAAGCTGCAGGTACACCCGTCCAGCTATCCGACGATGCCACCGACGCGTTTTACCTAGGCGAGGGTTTGTACCAAAGCACCGTGCCCGGATCCAGCAACAGCGGAGATGATGGTGACGATAAGTGGTTCAACATCAGCGTCCCTCAAGGGAGGAAAGCTGTGATCTCCGTCAATGCTGTTCCCCTGGGATCCGCTAAGGACGATTCAGCCTCATACGGCACCCGGGTGGGATATAAAAACGACTCGTGCAGTGACGAAGTCAGTGGTTATTCCACTTCAAATAGCTGGCCCGATCCACCGGAGGCGGAAACTATAACAATTGTTCCAGAGGATGGATGCGACCCGACGAAATACCGTGTGAATATCAGTTCTGCGGGTAGCAGCTTTGACGGCGAAATCCCGGTGGAAATTGTCGTCGGCTTCCCGCCTCTAGTCGACGGTGCCGAAGCCGGTCCGGAAAACGACAGAGAAGCCCCGGATGGCGATGACAAGGACAAGGTCAAGGTGCCACACACCGACCCGAAGTCGACCCCTGGTGGCCTGTCTTATGACAAGGCGACCGAGATCACCCCAGGCACCGTTTCTGACACCCTAGTTCCAGGCGAAACAAAGTTCTACCGCATGAACGTCGACTGGGGCCAGCGCCCCATCGCAGAGGTGGAATTCGATAAGAAGCAGACCGATGATTCCCGCAGTGGAAAAATCTTCGTCGCTTCTCCGCGACGTGTTCAAACGTCATATTCGTCTTCGGAATCTCTTGATGAGGATCTTCCAGTTACCGCCCGCGCAGTAGGCACGCCCTATGTCTTCTTTCGCAATGGCGAAGGAAGCTCATCCCAAGGCGATGCCAAGGAAGCTGGCCAGTGGTACGTGATGGTCTCGCTTGATGGAGGCAGTGATAACGGCATGCAGTCCGAGGAAATCGAGTTCCGCCTGTCCACCGCCCTGGAAGGCGACAAGGTCGATGGACCGGAATGGCGTCAACCCCTAGAGCCCGGTCCGGCGCCAACCCTCGAGCCCACAAGCAACGAAAACAACAGCAATAGCGGCGAAAGTGCCAATAGCGCCAGCTCCGGAAACGAGAACAGTTCCCAGAGCAACGCCGTGCTGTACGTTGGCCTCGGAATCCTGGCAATCATCCTGATCGCTGCTGTGGCGGTCTACTTCACCGCCGTTCGCCGTCAGTAGCGATTTTCCGCCAGTAGCGCTACGCCGCCGGTGGCGCTACTCCGCTAGTGGCCAGGCGGTGTTGACGGGCACGTCCCTGCCCTTCTTCTGGAACCATTCCTGCAGCCCCTTCTGGGACTCGTAGAACCAGGTAGCCTGGGAGAGCATCAGTTCATCTGCTGCCATTTGTGTCAGCTCGGGGTATTTCCGCGCCAACATCCACGCCACGCGGGCAGCGGCCACCGCATCCGCCGTCGCCTCGTGAGCGTTATCCAAACTCACACCGTAGTGTTCGCACACACTCTCCAAGGTGCGCTTGCCTTTGCGATACTGATCCTTCGCCCTATCAACAACATAGGGGTCGAACACTGGCCCGTCGACGGTAAAGCTGGGCTCCAATGCCCGCAACACACTGAGGTCGTAGGCGGCGTTGTAGACGATCAATGTGGCTCCGGCGCGCCAGGCCTCCCGAATTCCTTCGATGGTTTTTGCCAGCACTTCACCGTGGTCTTCGCCGTGCTCACGGGCGTACTCGGTAGTGATGCCGTGCACATCAGAAGCCTGCTGCGGAATCTCCACGCCCGGATCAGCCAGCATCTCTAGGTCTTTTCTTTCCTTGCCTTTGATCGTCACCAGGGCGCTGGTAACGATGCGGGCTGTCTTTGGATCTACGCCGGTGGTTTCCAAGTCAAAGCTCAACATGTGTGCCGGATCAAAATGCGGTGCAGTCATGTCGACCACTTTATAACGAGCGCCGGACACCCCCTGAACACCCGAAGGAAAGAGTCCTTTTCCTGCGGAATCTATCGATGTTCCCTAGGATTTCTACCCAGATTGGGAGATTTCTCACAGGAACTTTCCACGCATCGGGAACATTGCGTTGCCGTGAAGCGTCATACCCTCGTAAGGAAAAACTCTCTCAGGCTAAGCCAGCAACTAAACGGCATATCCAAACCAGAAAGGCGCTGATTCCCCGTGCACGAAGTTAAATCTGCTCACCAGATAAAAGTGAAACAAAGGCCTGGTACAGGACGGCTTGCTGCGGCGGTGCTCGCTTTCCTCACTATCATGGCGCTGCTGCCGATCCTCGCAGTCAACGCGAACGCCGAAGACAATGAAAACTCCGGCAACGCTGGTGGCGACGGCGATGGCAAGGTCGCTGTCGTTCTCGACGCCTCAGACTCCATGGCCGAAAAAGATGCTGGCAACGGTGAAACCCGCATGGACGCAGCCAAGAAGGCTGCCAACGACACGGTGAAAACTCTGGCCGACAAAACCGAGACCACCGTCATCGCCTACGGCTCCAAGGAATCCAACGCTCCTGACAACCGCGAAAAGGGCTGCAAAGACATCACCACGCTGGCGCCCCTAGGCAAAAACAAGCCCGAGGATTTGGAAGGCAAGATCAACGAACTCGCTCCCAAGGGCTACACCCCCATCGGCAACGCCATCAAGAAAGCAGCCGCCGAACTCGGAGACTCTGGAACACGCAACATCATCCTCGTCTCTGATGGCATCGACACTTGCGCCCCACCACCAGTCTGCGAAGTAGCGAAAGACATCGCTGGCGATGGCATCGACCTAGCCATCCACACGGTCGGCTTCAAAGTCGACAGCAAAGCGCAAAAGGAACTCGAATGCATCTCCGAGGTCTCCGGCGGCACCTATTCCTCTGCCGACGACACGGATGCACTCCAAGAAGCCCTCAGCGACGTCGCGCAACGCGTCGCCGGAGAATATGATTCCGCAGGCACCCCCGTCCAGCTATCCGACGACGCTACCTCTGGTTTCTACCTGGGCGAAGGCCTCTACCAAAGCACCCTGCCCGCTGCACGCGGCAGCAACGAGGACGGCGATGATAAGTGGTTCAGCCTGAGCATCCCGGAGGGAAAGACAGCTCAGGTCACCGCAAACCTGGTGCCCGTTGGTTTCGAGGGCGGCGACACCATCTACTACAACGCAGACGTCGAGTACAAGAACGAAACCTGTAATGACAGCGGTTCTGGCTACTACGGTGGGTCTGATTGGCCGGGGCCACCACAAGGGGAGACCGTAACCATCACTCCGGAGGACGGATGTGATCCGACGAAGTATCGCGTGAAACTCAATCATTCTGGCACCGGCATTGATCACGATCTGCCAGTCGAAATCATGGTTGGTTTCCCGCCCCAGGTCGATGGCGCCGAGGCAGGTCCGGAAAATGATCGAGAAATCCCGGAGGGCGACGACAGGTCCAAAGTCAAGGTGCCACACACTGACCCGAAGCCGACCCCCGGTGGCCTCTCCTACAACCAGGCCACCGAAATCACCCCGGGCACTGTATCCGACACACTGGTACCAGGCGAAACAAAGTTCTATCGCATGAACGTCGACTGGGGTCAGCGCCCCATCGCAGAAGTGGAATTCGATAAAAAGCAAACCGATGATTCCCGCAATGGTGACATCTACGTCGCTTCTCCCCTCCGAACATTTACAACAGAGAACAACATCAATTCCCTCGATAAAGATGTCCCCACCACCGCACTAGCCGTAGACACGCCTTATGTCTTCTACCGCAACCGCGAAGAAAACGTGAAACATCAGGAAGCCTCGGATGCGGGTCAGTGGTACGTGATGGTCACCCTTGAGGGGTACAGCGACAACGGAAAGCAGGATAAGGACATCGAGTTCCGCCTGTCCACTGCCCTGGAAGGCAACAAGGTCGATGGACCGGAATGGCGTCAACCTCTAGAGCCCGGACCAGAGCCAACCCTCGAGCCCGCCGGCAACGAGGAAAACAACGACAACGGTGGCGAAAGCGCCGAAAGCGCCAACGCCGGTAACGAGGACAAGTCCGACGCACAGGCGAAGGACATCGAGAACACCTCGCAGAGCAACACCGTGCTGTACGTCGGCCTGGCAATCCTGGCGATCATCCTGATCGCTGCCGTGGCGGTCTACTTCACCGCCGTCCGCCGCAAGTAAATATCCCGCAAGTAGACTAGCGGGGGTGAGTACTCATTCCCGCTGGCAAGAACTCGCTGACCAGGTGCGCCACCACCGGCAGCTCTACTACTACGGCGATCCGGAAATCTCGGACGCGGACTTCGACGCCCTGCTGCAGGAACTCAAAGCCCTGGAGCAGGCGCATCCTGAAGTCGTCACCGGGCCGTCCCCGACCGAAGAGGTCGCTCCGGCGCCACCCACCAGCAGCCCGTTTCGAAACGTAAACCACCGCGAGCAGATGCTCAGCTTGGACAATGTTTTCGACACTGAGCAACTCGCCGGCTGGCTGGATCGCACGCCCGCGAGGACATACCTGACGGAGTTGAAGATCGACGGGGCGTCGATAAATCTGCTGTATATCAAGGGCAAGCTGGAGCTTGCGCTGACCCGCGGCGATGGTACGACGGGCGAGGACATCACTCACAACGCACGAACCCTCGACGATATCCCGGACACTCTCCACGGCACCGATGAATTCCCCGTCCCCGAACTGGTAGAGATTCGCGGCGAGGTGTTCATCGACGTCGAGGACTTCGCCACGATGAACGCACAGCGCCAGGCCGAGGGCCTAAAGATGTTCGCGAATCCCCGTAATGCCGCCGCCGGTGCCATGCGGCAGAAAAATTCCGCGGATACGGCCAAGCGTCCCCTGAAGTTGATCTGCCACGGGATCGGTGCACGCGAGGGCTTCTCCCCCGCTTCACAGCACGATGCATACCGCGCGATCGCTGCGTGGGGGCTGCCGGTGAGCCCTCATACCAAGCAGGTCCACTCCGCTAAGGAGGTCCAGCAGCAGGTTGAGTACTGGGGCAACCACCGGCACGATGCGGCGCACGAAATGGATGGGTTGGTCGTCAAGGTCGATTCCCTGGACGAGCAGTTGGAACTGGGCCACACCAGCCGTGCCCCGCGGTGGGCGATCGCCTACAAATACCCGCCAGAAGAGGCCATGACCACTTTGCATAACATCCGCGTTGGCATTGGCCGCACAGGGCGCGCCACACCTTATGCCGTCATGGCGCCCAAGTATGTTGCTGGTTCCACGGTTTCGATGGCCACGCTGCACAATCCGACGGAGGCGCACCGCAAGGGCGTGATGCTCGGCGATACCATCACCATCCGCAAGGCCGGCGAGGTCATCCCGGAGGTGCTGGGCCCGGTCGAGGACAAGCGCACGGGTACAGAGCGACCTTTCCTGTTCTCGACGTTCTGCCCCGAGTGCGGCACGCGGTTGGCTCCCTCGAAGGTTGGTGACGCCGACTGGCGCTGCCCTAACACTCAATATTGCCCTGGCCAGTTGCATACGCGGCTGACGTATCTGGCGTCCCGCAAGGCGTTTGATATCGACGCTTTGGGGGAAAAGGGCGCCTACGATCTGATCCACTCCGGCGTGCTGGCGGATGAGTCGGAGCTGTTCGACTTGAGCCCGGAGGATCTGGAAAAGACCAGTTCCTATGCAACGAAAGCCGGGAGGTTGAATAAGTCCGGCGAGACTTTGTTGGAGAAGCTTCAGGCCGCGAAGGAGGCAGATCTATGGCGGGTGCTGGTCGCGCTGTCGATCCGGCACGTCGGCCCCACCGCAGCCAAGGCGCTGGCTAAGCAGTTCGCTTCCGTGGAGGATATTTCCACAGCCACGGTGGAGGACATGGCCGGGATCGACGGGGTTGGTGAGACGATCGCTGAATCCATTTCCGCGTGGTTCTCCGTGGATTGGCACCAGCGCATTGTGGAGCGCTGGGCCGCCGCGGGTGTGCGGATGCACCAGGAGGCCGCGGATGCGTCCGGCGCAGCCGAAGGCATGAATGCGGCGCTCCTGGAGGGTCTGACGATCGTGGTCACCGGATCGCTGGAGGATTTCGATCGCACGGCGGCGAAGGAGGCCATCGAGGCACGCGGCGGTAAGGCGGCGGGCAGCGTATCAAAGAAGACTGACTTCCTGGTTGCGGGAGAAAAGGCTGGCTCGAAGCTGACGAAGGCGCAGGATCTGGGGGTACCGGTGCTGGACGAGGATGGTTTCAAGAAGCTTCTGGACAGCGGCGCTCCGGGTAACGCGGGCAGCTAACAGGCCATCAGTTATCAGCGGGGCATCAAAAGAGTTGAGTGTACAGAGTCGAAAGTGAGGAAACGATGACTAAGAAGTCAGCACTATCCCTTCCAGAAATCGGGCTAGGCACGTACAAGATGCAGGGCCAGGCCGGCGCGGACTCCGTGGCAGCGGGCATCCGCGCAGGCTATCGATTGATCGACACGGCCTACAATTATGAGAACGAAGGCGCAGTTGGCGCGGGCATCCGCGCAGCGACCGGCACCGACGCCTCCGCAGCCGTTATCTCCCGCGACGACGTGATCGTCACCTCCAAGCTGCCTGGACGTTACCAGCGGCATGACGAAGCTGTCGCCTCCGTCGAAGAATCCCTGTTTCGCTTGGGGCTAGACCGCATCGACCTGCACCTGATCCACTGGCCGAACCCGCGCCAGGGGCACTACGTCGAGGCGTTTGAAACGCTGCTAGAGCTGCGCGAACGCGGGCTCATCCGGCACGTCGGCGTATGCAATTTCCTGCCCGAACACTTGGAGGCCGTGCACGCGGCCACGGGTGAATATCCGGTGGTCAACCAGATCGAACTACACCCGCATTTCCCACAGGTCGAGGCCGTTGCGGTACACCGCGAGCTGGGTATAGTCACGCAGGCTTGGTCGCCACTGCTGCGCGGCGCGGTCTTGGAGGAGCCAGTCATTGCCGATATTGCGGACGCCCACTCCGCAACTGCCGGACAGGTCGTTTTGGCCTGGCACCGTGGCCGCGGGGTGTTGGCAATCCCGAAGGCCTCCTCGGCGGATCGGCAACGCGAGAACCTCGACTCGTTGGACATCTCCCTAAGTGATGAGGAGATCGAGGCCATCACTGCACTGGGACGTCCTGATGGGCGCCGCAAGAACCAGGATCCGGCAGTCTACGAAGAGTTCTAGCACGGCATCAGTTACGCCAGAGCAATGCTGCTGCGTGGCGAGCGCGGGCGGCGGCCACGGAGGCCTGCGCCGCTGTACGCTTCCCCTCGGGCACCACAATGTCCACCAAATTCGGCAGTTGATCGGCGGGAAGTGTCCATTGCTCCCACTGACGCAACACGGCACGGGCGATCGCCCCGGCGGCTTCCCCTGCCGCATCCGAGCCAGTCCCCGGCGTGCCCGTCGGCGACACTGCCCAACCGATCCCCTGACCACGCCCGAGCATCCCGCCGACCATATCCTTTCCCCCAGTCGTAAGCAACTGATCCACCGGTACCACGATGCGGTGGAAGCCGGGCGCGTGCGAGAGGGCGTCGTCGATAAAAGAGTCCGTGTCCAACACCACGGGGCACCCAACCTGCTGTTGGAAGCGCTGCCACACTCCATAGATGAACTCGCGGTCGACGGCGGGAATGGTCTCGAAACGCGTGGCTCCGGGCAAGCCACCCATGACTTCGCAGACGCGTGGCTCGTGCAGGGCTACAATCACCTCGCAGCCAAGCGTGGCCGACAGTGTGCGGGTGATCTGTTCCGCACCAAAGCCCAGGTGCAACGCGCAGTCTTTAAACGCCGGACGGTCGCGCAGCACTGGATGGCCGCGGAACTCCACGTCCGCGCCAAACGTCCACGGACCAGTGACGTGCAGCATCAGCCGCTCGGTTTTCCCCGCAAGCAACTCCTCGGCAATGTCCGAGGCCTCCCGCACCCAGCCGTCCATGCGGCGAGACTCGAGGCTAGGGTGGGCAGTCAGCTCCCAGCCGCGCGGGTTCGCGCGAATCGGCAGCTGAGCAAAGCTGGCAGACAGCGCCGTGAGATCCCCTGCCCGTCCGCACCGCGGAAGCGACAGGGTGGGCGGCACGCCCGTATCCTCATCCACGTCGCACGTGCGGGTGAGTGCGGATTGGGCGGCGGCGCGCAGATCCGCGTGGTCCGTGACGGTGTTTTCCCACCAACCCAGGCGCCCCATGGGCTCGGGTTGCGTTGCGTCATCTGCCATAGTTCGCGCTACGCCTCTGCTGCAGGCGCTGCAGACTCAACAGGAGCTGTATCCGCCGCACCTGCGCTGCTCCACGGCGTGGTGGCACGAATGGTGCCGCTGCCCAATAGGATGTCACCATCTGCATCCGGCTGGTAGACCACTGCCGCCTGCCCGCGCGCCACGCCCTGCAGTGGCTCATGCAGTTCTAGCTCCAGGCGCCATGGGCTCTCGCCGTCCTTCTTGACGCGCCCTGCCGGCGTGATCCCCTCCGGGTCGTCGACCAGTCGTGCGGTGGCGGGCACTACCCCTCCATGCGCACGAACCTGCACCTCGCACTCAAACTCGCGACCGTGTACGGAAGGGTCCAGGCGCTTCAGACGATCTGCCGTGATCCCGCCGATGCGTAGGTCGTCACGCTGACCGACGGTTACGGTGCCCGTGGCGGCGTCAATATCCGTTACATAGCGCGGCTTTCCATCCAGACCTTCGCGTGGCAGCCCCAGCCCCTTGCGCTGGCCGATGGTGAATCCGTATACGCCCTCGTGTTCGGCGACGGTGGAACCGTCCTGATCCTTCATTAGCCCCGGGCGCAGGCCGATCTTTTTGCCCAAGAAGGCCTGCGTTTGCCCGTCGGGGATGAAGCAGATGTCGTGGGAATCTGGCTTGGAGGCCACGCCGAAGCCATGGCTTTTCGCCTCCTCGCGGATCTCCGGCTTAATTGTGTCTCCAACCGGGAACATGCAATGCGCTAATTGCTCGTCGGTCAGCACGCCTAGGACGTAGGACTGGTCTTTGTTGGGATCCACTCCGCGGCGCATCACGCCATCGTGCAAGCGGGCATAGTGGCCGGTTACCACGGCATCGAAGCCCAGTGCGATGGAGCGATCCAGCAGTGCCTCAAACTTGATCTTCTCGTTACAGCGCAGGCACGGGTTCGGGGTTTCGCCAATAGCGTAGGAATCCACGAAGTCGTCGATTACGTCTGCCTTGAAGCGGTCGGAGAAGTCCCACACGTAGAACGGAATCCCCAGTTTGTCTGCTACGCGACGCGCATCCGCGGAATCTTCCAGGGAGCAGCATCCGCGCGAACCTGCCCGCACGGCCTCCGGAGATTGGGAAAGCGCCAGGTGCACACCGATCACTTCGTGCCCGGCTTCGAGCGCTCGGGACGCTGCCACGGCGGAATCTACACCGCCACTCATTGCTGCTACTACTCGCATGAGTGGCACCCTACTCGCGTTCCGGTGGATTAGGCCATTCCGGTTAGGCCATTCCGGCGGCACGCGCCTGTTCGACCACGCGCGGCAAGATTCCTGCCAGGTATTCGACTTGCTCATCGGCGATGTCCGCACCGATGGTGAGTCGCAGCGCGCCTCGGGCCACATCTACGGGAACTCCCATGGCAGTGAGCACGTGGCTGGCGCGGTTCACCCCGGCGCTGCATGCCGAGCCCGTCGAGGCGTCCACCCCGGCGGCGTCCAAAAGCATGATCAGCGAGTCGCCCTCGGCGCCAGGGAAGCTCATGTGCAGGTGCCCGGGCAGCGCGCCGTCCTCAGGCGTCCAGATCCGTACTCCGTCGATCTCCTGCGCCGCCGCCCGGAGCGTCTCGCGCGCGATGCGCATTCTGGCGGTTGCTTGGTCTAGTTCCTTTATTGATGACGCCAGCGCGGCCGCACATCCCACCGCACCCTGGACGTTCACAGTGCCGGAACGGAGCTTTCGCTCCTGTCCGCCTCCACGCACGGGGCTCAGGATGTCCGCATCTCGGCGGGCAAGCAGCAAACCGGTGTTCTTCGGGCCGCCGAACTTGTGGGCGCTTGCGGCCAGTGTGGTGGCACCGAGGGCATGAAAGTCGACTGGCAGATGGCCGATTGCCTGCACTGCGTCGGTGTGGAAGGGAACGTTGTGCTCCCGGGCGAACTCCGCCAGTTGTTGCACCGGCTGGATCGCGCCGGTTTCATTGTTGGCCCACATGCAAGTCAACAGCGCCAGGTCGCTAGGTGTGTCCGCGCCGCCTTCTAGACCGGCTATCCACTCTTCGGCGCGGACGCGACCGGTGGCGTCCACAGGAAGAACGGCACGGTCAAAGCTCAGATCGAGCGGCCCCATGGTAAGCCAGTCGACGGACTCGACTACGGCGGGGTGCTCGATGTCGGAGCTGGCGATAACGTGCGCACCCCGATGAGCCTTCGAGCCAAATGCGAGCCCTTGAATGGCGATATTATCCGCCTCCGTGCCGGAGCCGGTGAAGATTACCTCTGCTGCATCCGCGCCGAGGAGTTCTGCGATCTGTTCGCGGGCTTCCTCAAGGCTGCGGCGGGCTTCGCGGCCGGTCTTGTACTGGCCTGCAGGGTTCAGCAGACTTGCGGCTCGCTCCATCGCCTCCTGCGCTTCGGGGCGCAAGGCCTGGGATGCTGCGTTGTCCACATACAGGCGCCCTTGCGCGCTCGCTGCGTGGTTTGTCTCGTTCACGCCCCTACCCTACTTGTTTCTCGAATTCGGATGCTTCAGGGTCATGGGAGCTAGATCCTGGTTTTTCTTTCACTTCAAAGATCTAACAATTAAACCGGGATCTAACACTTCTAACAAGACCGCCAAGATCTAACGGATCTAACATAATCCACCAGGGTGGCGCTATGCTATGAGGCATGTCCGAGCACCCACATCAGACGCCCACACCCAGCCAGCGCAACCCCTTCCGCCCCAGTTTCGGCACATCGCCATATTACTTGGCAGGCAGGGCGGAGCTGCTACAGGATTTCGAACTCAGCCTAGCCGAAGGGCCCGGCTCCCCGCATCGCACAATCCTGGCCAGCGGTCTGCGTGGCGTGGGCAAGACAGTGCTACTCAACGAGATCGAGGACAAGGCCCGCACCCAGGGCTGGATCGTCCTGCGCGCCTACCCGAATAGCGACATGATCTCCGAGCTGGTTGAAACAACCATCCCCGCCGCCATCACTAGCATCGAGCAGCCACCAGAGCGCAAACTCTCCGGCGCCTCCCTCACCGGCGTAGGCAGCTTCCGCACGGAGGTTCACTCGCGAGCCGAGGAGCTCCGCAGTGTGCCCACACTCATCACCCGTCTACGCGAGCTCTCCGACGCAATCACCGGCACTGGCATCCTCATCACCCTCGACGAGTTGCAGTCCGCCGACCTCGACCAGCTCCACCGCCTAGCCACGGCAGTCCAGGACCTCATGCGTGACGAGCGCGATATCGCCTTCGTCTGCGCGGGACTCCCCCACGGCGTGGACACCCTGCTGCAGCACGAGGGCACCACGTTCTTGCGCCGCGCCTTCCGCGTGGATCTCCACGCTGTGCCGACCGAGGAGGTTTCCAAGACTCTCGCCATCACCGCTGCGGACTCTGGTCGCCCTTTTAGTGATGACGCCCTAGGCCGCGCCACTGACATTTGCCGCGGATACCCCTACCTCATTCAGGTGGTGGGCGCACTGTCGTGGGCTGCCGCGGGAATCGACGGGTCAAACACCATCGAGGCCGCACACGTGGAAACTGCCTCCCAGCGGGCGATCGACCGCATGACCAGCCACGTGCACCGACCCGCGCTGAGCCGCCTGCCGGAGGGCGAAATGAACTTCCTCCGCGCGATGGCTGCGATTTGTGCCGACGAAAGGGGCGTCAAGACCGGCGACATCGCCTCCCGCCTCGGCGTGGAACCGCGGGGACTTTCCACTTGGCGCAGCCGGCTCATTACCCGCGATCTCATTGAACCGGCCGGCTTTGGGCTCGTACGCTTCACGCTGCCATATATGCAGGACTACATCCGGCAGCAGGACATTTAGCCTGCACGACAAACAAAAAACCGGCGCCCTCCCCGCCAGCGTGAAAGCTTGGCGGAAGGGCGCCGGTTTGATGCAGCCGCCGAGGGGGGCGGCTTTCAACACCTAGGCCGAAGAACTACTTGCGGTTCTTCAGCTCCTCGGTAGCCTGCGGGGCAACGTTGAACAGGTCGCCCACAACACCGAAGTCTGCGATTTCGAAGATGGAAGCCTCTTCGTCCTTGTTCACAGCAACGATGGTCTTGGAGGTCTGCATACCAGCCTTGTGCTGGATAGCGCCGGAGATACCCAGTGCGATGTACAGGTTCGGGGAGACGGTAACACCGGTCTGGCCGACCTGGAACTTGCCCGGGTAGTAGTCGGCGTCCACAGCTGCACGGGAAGCACCAACAGCAGCGCCCATGACGTCGGCCAGTGGCTCGACAACGTCGGCGAAGCCCTCCGGGCCACCCACGCCACGACCACCGGAGACCACGATGTTGGCCTCGGTCAGGTCCGGGCGGTCACCCTGCTCTGCCGGAGCGAAGGAGGTGATGGTGACAGCGGTCGGGCCAGCGCCCGGCAGCTCTACCTGCTGGACGTTGCCAGCGGCAGCCTGCGGCTCCGGATCCAGGGAGCCCGGAGCCAGGGTGAAGACCGGGGATGCGCCAGCGGCGGAAGCGGTAACGGTGTAAGCGCCACCGAAGATGCTGATTTCAGCGGTCTTCTCCGCGGTGATGTTGTTGGTGTTGTACAGAACACCGGAAGCGACGCGAGCGCCGACGCGGCCAGCAACCTCGTTGCCGGTAGCGGTAGCGGAAACAAGAACCGGAACCTGCAGCTGGGCTGCCAGGCCGGACAGTGCGTCAACCTCAGGGGTGATCAGCAGGGACTCTGCCTGATCGGACTCAGCGGCGTAGATGTTCTCTGCGCCAGCCTCAGCCAGTGCGCCCTGCAGCTTCTCGGTGGTTCCGGGAGCGCCCACGACGACGGCGCCGACGGTGCCGAACACGCGTGCAGCGGTGATCAGCTCGACGGTGGAGTTCTTCAGCTGACCCTCACCGTGCTCAACCAGTACTAGTACGTTGGTCATGTCCTTAAATCCCTACTTCCCTTAAACCAGCTTTTCCTTGACCAGGAACTCGACCAGCTTCTTGCCGCCGTCGCCCTCGTCGTTGATGATCTCACCAGCCGACTTCGGCGGCTTCGGGGTGGAAGCAGAAACGGAGGTGGTGGCGTTTGCCAGACCAACGTTTGCAGCGTCCACGCCGATCTCTTCCAAAGACAGCTCTTCGATGGTCTTCTTCTTAGCAGCCATGATGCCCTTGAAGGCAGCGAAGCGCGGGGTGTTGGACTTCTCAGTCACAGAGACGATGGCCGGGGTCGGAGCCTCCAGACCGAAAACGCCCTCTTCGGTAACGCGCTTACCGGTGACCTTGCCACCCTCTACGTTTAGCTCCTCCATGTGAGTCAGAGCCGGGATCTGGCGGTACTCAGCCAGCAGACCCGGAACGGAGCCAGCGCCGCCATCGGTGGAGGCGTTACCGGTGATGATCAGCTCGATGTCCTCGATCTGGTTCAGAGCGTTGGACAGGGTCCATGCCGTGCCCAGTGCATCGGAGCCGGCCAGGTTGTCGTCGACAACCAGCTTGGCCTCGTCGCAGCCCAGGGACAGAGCCTTACGCAGCGCCTCGGTTGCGCGCTCCGGGCCGACAGACAGGACGATGACGTTGCGGGAGCTGTCAGCTTCCTTCAGCTGCAGCGCAGCCTCAACAGCGTTTTCGTTGATTTCGTCCAGGACAGCGTCTGCGCTGTCGCGGTCGAGGGTGAAGTCATCGTCGGTGAGCTTGCGCTCGGAGTAGGTGTCCGGCACCTGCTTAACCAGAACAACGATGTTCGACATTCGTTGACCTTCCTGCTTGGGTATTGTGATTTGGCACCATAGTATCTACCACTAGGTGATCACCGCCACAACTTTCCTATATTGTTTTAGAACTACCCCCGCGCCCCCTGACACGGGCGACACACATAGGCCATAGCCTTCGCGGCGGCACCCTCCCCCAGTCGCGTCACGATGACGGAATACATTTCATTACTCCCCTTTTTCAGCTTCCATTTTTTGCGCAGCTCATCCGGATCCACGTCCACACCCCGCACAAGAATCTCCACATTCTTTGCCCCCAGCCCCACCAATGCAGTGCGGGCCTTCTTCAGCGGAACTTCCTCTAGAACCTCAAAACCGCGCTCCCCGGCAGGCACCTGATCCCCGCTGAGATAAGCGATATGCGGGTCAAGCTGCCATAGGCCGTGCCGCGCAGCATAATGCCGTACCAACCCGGCGCGCACTATGGCTCCATCGGGATCCACAATGTAGCGCCCCGCCCCACTCACACAATCCGTTTCAGGCTCGTCACTGCTAATTGTCTCTTTAACTGTTGACGCCCGCATCACCACCGCGCGGCGTCCCCGCCCGACTATGCCGGGAGTATAAAGGCACGTTTCCTTTACTCCTCCATCGACTGACACGACCTCCACATGGCCGTCGAACTCAGAGTAATCAATTCCGGGCGCGCATTTGACCACTAAATTTTCGTACCGCTCCGTGAGCTCCGGCAGCGGTGGCTGTAGGTCTTCCAACTTCGTCACCCGTCCCGAAGAATTGCGTCGGGCCGGGTCGGCTACGACTACACCGGAGGTCACGACTCTCGTACAAGCTGGGCGTAGTGCATCCATTCGCACCACGGGAACCTCGGGCACATTGAAGCGAGCCATGCGGAGGCGTTGGTGGTCCAGATCTCCACCCAGTACCTGCAACCCGGCTTGGGCAAGCGCTTGCAACTCGGTGCCGATACTGCAAGTGACATCCACGGCATTGCCCACCCCGGCGTTCTTCAAGACCTCGGCGCGCCACGCGGCCACTACGGGCGGGGTGGCCTGCTGAGTGGATTCACTATCCATCAACCAGCTTTGCGGCAGCTTGTCGGCACGGCGAGCCTGCACGAGTTCGACGAGGGCGCGGGCGTGCTCCCCATATGTCTTGCGCAGGTGGGAAAGGTCCTGCACGAGGGATTTCTTGGTCAGCTGATACGTGGTGGCGTCATTAATAAAGAGCGAGCCAGCGGCAGAGTCGGCAAGTAAAAAGTCCAGTTCAGATGCAGTAAAGGCCATAGTTGTGCGGGGCCTACTGCTCGTAGGAGTCCGGGCGGCTAGCGAAGGGGTTAGCGGGAAGCTCGGCAGGATCCACGGCGAACTTCATACCCGGCGCGAATTGGCGGGCGGGCGCGCCGTACATCTGCTGCTCCATCAGGTAGTACTCGGCCATGTAGGGCTCATCGACAGGCTCAGCCAGTACGGGGTCGACAGAAAGATTCGAGGAGAAGTCCAATACTTCCTCGACAGTCCGGAAGGTATCCAGCAACTTGAGCTGCGCCCATGTCGGAGGCATCAGGGAAATCTTGCGGGAGCGCCAGCCGTCCAACAGCGTGGAGGGGCGGAACCATCCCGTAGAAGTGGCCTCAGGAGTGTCATCGCGAGTCTGCTGTCCCTCCGGCATGGCAGCGACAAAGAAGGCCGTGTCATAGCGAATGGGCTGTTCAACCGGGGTAACCCAGTTCGCCCAGGGGCGTAAAAGGTCGGAGCGGAGAACGAGGTTATTGTTGCTCATAAAGTCCGAAAAGCTCAGCTGGTGGTTCTCCAGCAGCTTGCGCTCCGCCTGAAATGGGGTGGTGTCAACCACAGGGGAACCATCGCGGTGCGTCGCCAGCAGAGTGCCGGACTCTTCAAAGGTTTCGCGCACCGCGGCACAGACGAGGGCGCGGGCCATGGATTCCGGCTTCTGCAGGCGCTTAGCCCACCACTTGACCTCCGCACCTTGCCAGTTAATCGCTGGCGATTCGTGACCATCGCCGTCTACGTCACCTGGCATGTCACGGGAATCCACGCCCCCGCCTGGGAAAACCGTCATCTCGGCGCAGAATTTCATGGTCGAGGCACGTTCCTGGACGTACACCTCGATCCCTGACAACGTATCGCGCAACAGAATCACCGTTGACGCGTGGCGTGGCTGCACTGGGCCCAAACGGTTTTCCAACATGAATCAGAGTCTACCGATCTTCCCGGGAGCGGTGGCTGCCGCGGCTTTGGCGACTGCGGCGGGCAAACCAGCGACCTTGTTCGTACTTGACCTCAATTGGTTGATGGAAGGTGCGGGTCAGGTTCTCGCTGGTCATCACGTCCTCCAGGATGCCCTGGGCGACGACTTCCCCCTCGTCCAACAGCAGCGCGTGGGTGAATCCCGGCGGGATTTCCTCCACATGGTGAGTGATCATCACGATTGCCGGGGAATCCGCGTCCGCCGCTAGTTCGGATAAAAGCGCCACCAGATCCTCCCGACCGCCCAGATCCAGGCCGGCACCTGGTTCGTCCAGCAGCAGCAGTTCCGGATCGTTCATCAATGCCCGGGCAATGAGCACGCGCTTGCGCTCACCTTCACTCAGCGTGGACCAGGTTTGCTCGGCGAGGTGATAGGCGCCGATGCTTTCCAAAATCTCGATAGCGCGGTCATAGTCCAACTCGTCATAAGCCTCGCGCCAGCGGCCGAGTACGTCGTAGCCGGCGGAGATGACGATATCCGCGACCTTCTCCTCACCCGGCACGCGTTGTGCCAATGCCGAGGAGCTCATACCGATGGCAGTGCGCAGCTCGCGCAGGTCGACTTTACCCACCTGCTCACCCACCAGCTTTACGGTGCCGGTGGTCGGAAACATCTGTGCCGAAGCCAGACGCATCAAAGTGGTCTTGCCTGCCCCGTTAGGGCCGACGATAATCCAGCGTTCGTCCAGCTCCACCTGCCAATCCATGGGCGCCAGAATGGCTCGGCCATCGCGCACAACGGATACGCCGCGCATGTTAACAATCAGGTCGTCCTCGTCGACCTGGGCGGTAGCCGGGGCAGAAATCAGGTTCGTCACGTTGTCGCTCACTCCCCCATGGTGCCTCAAGATCCGCGCGAAGTGTGCCAACAACATAGGCTTACGGTGTAACGCCACAACAAACGCCATGTGTAAGGAGTTTCCACCATGACCGGCCGCCTCGGCATCGACTGCATCTCCCCCGTCATTTCCCACGGAGCCACCCCCGCCAAGGCCATTGTCGGCCAGGTGTTCCCGGTCAGCGCCAGCGTCTGGCGTGAGGGCCATGACGCCATCTCCGCCACGCTCGTCGTTCGCCGCCCTGCCGGCGCCGAGGGCGGGCGTGCGAAGATCACAATGACTCCCGACCCCGAGGACGTCGACCGTCGCCACGCTGTGTTCGTTCCGGATGTGCCGGGTATGTGGACCTTTCGTGTTGACGCCTGGTCGGATCCAGCCGCGACCTGGTTCAACGCGATCACCAAGAAGGTAGCTGCAGGCCAGGATGCCCATGCCTTGGCCAACGATTTCGAGATCGGCGCGCGGCTGTTCGAGCGGGCGTCGGAAAAGGCGTCCCGCAAGCATCGCGAGCTGGTTTCCTCCGTACCTGGCCAGCTGCGCGATGAATCGCTGAGCATTGACGAGCGCTTGGCCACTGCACTCTCTCCGGAGATCAAAGAGGCACTGGACAAGCGCCCGCTGCGCGACCTGCTGACGCGCGGTCCGGAGTTCCACGTACTGGTGGAAGAAAAGACCGCTGGTGTGGGTTCCTGGTATGAGATGTTCCCGCGTTCCACCGGCGGCTGGGATGCCGAGGGCAACCCGGTACACGGGACCTTCGCCACCGCCGCAGCGGATCTTCCTCGCATCGCGGACATGGGATTCGACGTGGTCTATCTGCCACCAATCCACCCGATCGGGGAAATCAACCGAAAGGGCAAGAACAACACGCTGACCCCTACCCCGGAGGACGTTGGCTCTCCGTGGGCGATCGGTTCTAAGGACGGCGGCCACGAGGCTGTTCACCCACGCCTGGGCACTGTCGAGGACTTTGAGGCTTTCGTCGCCGCGGCCAGCGACCTCGGCCTGAAGGTCGCGCTGGATCTGGCTTTGCAATGTGCCCCCGACCATCCATGGGCGCAGCAGCATCCTGAGTGGTTCACCGTATTGCCAGATGGCACCATCGCCTATGCCGAGAACCCGCCGAAGAAGTACCAGGACATCTACCCGCTGAACTTCGACAACGATCCGGAGGGCCTGTACCACGAGGTGCTGCGGGTCGTACGCCTGTGGATTGGCCGTGGCGTGCGGATCTTCCGCGTGGATAACCCCCACACCAAACCCGCGAACTTCTGGGAGTGGCTGATCGCGGAGATCCACGCCACCGACCCGGATGTAGTCTTCCTCTCCGAGGCATTCACCCGCCCGCCGCGCCTCTATGGCCTGGCGAAGGCTGGATTTACTCAGTCCTACAGCTACTTCACGTGGAAAACCACAAAGGCAGAACTGGAGGAGTTCGCGGGAGATATCGCGAACTACGCCGATGTTTTCCGCCCGAATCTCTTCGTCAATACCCCGGATATTCTGCACGAGTCCCTGCAGACCGGTGGCAAGGCCATGTTCGCTATCCGCGCTGCGCTGGCTGCCACGATGTCTCCGCTGTGGGGTGTGTACTCCGGCTTCGAGATCTACGAATCCACCCCGGTCCACGCCGGTTCGGAGGAGTACCTAGATTCCGAGAAATACGAGCTACGCCCGCGCGACTATACGGCGGACAATTGCTCTGAATGGATCAGGGATCTGAACAAGTGGCGTCGCGAAAACCCGGCGCTACAGCAGCAGCGCACCCTGCGCCTCCACGAGACAACCAGCGACGACCTTCTGGCTTATTCGAAGGTCGACGGGGTAACCGGCAATACGGTGCTGGTCGTGGTGAACCTGAATCCGAACCAGATCGTCGAGGGTTCGGTGAACCTCGATACCGAGGCGCTCGGCCTGGGCGCCCCGCACGATGCACACTTCGAGGTGACTGACCTGCCGACGAACCAGACCTACACATGGGGCGCCAACAACTATGTGCGCTTGGATCCAGATTTCCAGGTTGCACACATCTTCACACTGCCCACCCTTGGTGAGGGTGAGCGCGAGCGGGTCTGCATGCGAGGTCAGGAAGAATACGATCCCCGCAGGTAGAATTGGCGGGTATGAACCACGATTACCACCGGCTCGCAGAACGCAGGCACCACGCCCCTCACGACGTCCTAGGGGCGCACGATAACGGCGACGGCACCACCACAATCCGCACGGTCCAGTGCGGGGCGGAGTCCGTCGCCGTCCGTATCAACGGTGGTGATCTCCTTCCGATGACACCAACCGACGAATACCCGGCGCTATTCACCGCAACCGTGGACTATTTCGTTGACACCTACATCTTCGAGGTCACGTGGATGGGTGGGGGCACCACCACCCTGGAAGATCCCTACAGCCATCTGCCAACCGTTGGCGACTTGGATCGCTACCTCATCGGCGAAGGCCGCCATGAGGAACTGTGGAAGGTTCTCGGCGCGCACATAGTCGACGGTGGTGTGGCCTTCTCCGTATGGGCTCCGCATGCGGCAGGCGTGTCCGTGATCGGCGATTTCAACGGCTGGAATGCTAACCAGCACCCTTTGCGTGCACTGGGCAGCAGTGGCATCTGGGAGCTGTGGATCCCCGGTATCGGGGCCGGCACCCGCTACAAGTTCTCCATCACCACCGGCGACGGCGTGCGTTTGGATAAGGCCGATCCCATGGCACGCCTAGCCGAACCTGCCCCTGCGACCGCCTCGATTGTTGTCGCGGATAGCGAGTTCCAGTGGAGCGACGACGAATGGTTGGCTCACCGCGCCGCCGTAGGCGTTGACGAGACGATGAGTATCTACGAGATGCACCTCGGTAGCTGGCGCAAGGGGTTGAGCTACCAGCAGCTGGCCGTGGAGCTCGTGGAGTATGTCAAGAAGATGGGCTACACCCACGTGGAGCTAATGGGAGTCTCCGAGCACCCGTTCGAGCCCTCGTGGGGTTACCAGGTCACCGGCTACTACGCGCCGAATAACCGCTATGGAACTCCGGACGATCTGCGCCTGCTGATCGATTCCCTTCACCGCGCGGGCATCGGCGTCATCATGGACTGGGTTCCCGGGCACTTCCCCAAGGACGGTTGGGCCCTGGGGCGCTTCGACGGTGAAGCCTGCTACGAGCACCCGGATCCCCGCCGTGGAGAGCAGCCGGACTGGGGAACGTACGTTTTCGACTTTGGACGTAACGAAGTCCGCAACTTCCTCGTAGCCAATGCACTGTATTGGTGCAAGGAATTCCACATCGACGGTCTGCGCGTGGATGCTGTAGCTTCCATGCTCTACCTGGACTACTCCCGTGATGACTGGCTACCCAACGAGCACGGCGGGCGGGAGAACCTGGATGCCGTCCGGTTCCTGCAGGAAATGAATGCCACGGTGCACCGCGAATGCCCGGGCTCGCTGACCATCGCAGAAGAGTCGACCTCCTGGCCGGGCGTGACCGCCCCCACCAGCGAGGGCGGGCTGGGCTTTAGCTTGAAATGGAACATGGGTTGGATGCACGACAGCCTCGAATACATCCAGCGAGATCCGGCCTACCGCAGCTACCACCACAACGAGATCACGTTCTCCATGGTTTATGCGTACTCCGAGAAGTACGTGTTGCCGATCAGCCACGATGAGGTTGTGCACGGCAAGGGCACGCTGTGGTCGCGTATGCCTGCAGGTTCTGCGTGGGATAGAGCCGCAATGGTGCGGAGTTACCTGGCCTTTATGTGGGCTCACCCCGGCAAGAAGCTATTGTTCCAGGGGCAGGAATGGGGCCAGACCGAGGAGTGGAACGAATCCCGCGGTCTCGATTGGCAGAACCTAGAGGGGTGGGAGGGCGAGTTCCACCGTGGCATTAGCGCCCTGACCAGCCAGCTCAACGAGCTCTATCATTCCGAGCCTGCACTCGGCCAGGATCACTCCCCCGAGGGCTTCCAATGGATCGCCAACGATGACTCGTCGAACAATGTTCTCTCTTTTATTCGACGCCACCACGGACGTGAGCTGGCGTGTGTGATTAACTTCTCGGGCATCACGCAGGAGGACTACCGCATCGGCCTGCCGCAGGCCGGAACATGGCGCGAGGTGCTCAATACCGACGACGTGCAGTACGAGGGTGCTGGGCGTGTCAGTGGTGATCTACACACCGAGCCAACCGGTTCGCACGGCATGGATTCCTCTGCCGTCCTGCAGATCCCGGCGCACAGCGCGCGCTGGTTCGTCCTGGAGGGCTAGACCCCGCCGGAGCCGTATGGCTCCAGCGGGGTCAAAGAGGCGAAAGCGCTTAGAACAGTGCCGAGGCCATGCGAGTGCGGCCTGCAATAACCTCGGGGTCTGCCGGGTCGAATAAACTGAACAGCTCAAGCAGGCGAGTCTTCGCCTGCTTTTTGTTTTCCTCGCTTCCCTCGGCAGAGGGACGCAGCTGTTCGATCAGCAGATCGAAAGCCTGGGGCTTATCGCCGGCCAGCAATAGGCGGTCGGATTCCGCAAACTCGTCTCCCCCGTCGGCAAGGCGTTGCATAAGCAGCGCATTCGCGCGTGCCGCCCGAGCTTCTGCCACAGTCTCCTCATCGGCCTGTCCTGGCGCTGCAAGAATCGCGTCATATTCCGCCACAGCACCCGCGTAGTCTTCCTGTTCCAGCTTCTCGGCGGCAGCCTGAAGTCGCGGGTCGCCAGCGTTGGGATCGGTGTCTCCTGCGCCGCCAACACCATCTGCGCCCTCTGCACCGGCAGCGCCATGAGCTGGATCCTCCTCCGCGGCCAGCCCGCGGAGTTTGCCGTCCACTGCCTGTACAACAGCATCGACCCAGCCCTTGAGCTGAGCTGCCGGCTGACCGCCTTCAAAGTTGGTCAAAGGGCGACCTGCTGCCAAAGCGATCACAGTGGGGATCGCTTGCACGCCAAAGGCCTGCGCGACTTCCGGGGTGGCATCCACATCCACGTAGCGGAAAAGCCACTTTGTTGGTGCCTGCTGAGATTCCACCATGTGGGTGAAATCCTGGCGCATCTGCTCCGAGGCCTCCGAGCGAACGGAGCCCAGCAGCGCGATCACCGGCACCTGAGTCGAACGCACAACCAGGTCAAGCTCGAAATTTTCTGGAGTAATCGTAGATACGAAGGTGGCAACACCACCGGCTGCACCGGCTGCAGCTCCCTGGGCGCCCGGTGTTCCCTGCCCGGCCTGAGCGCGCTGAGCCTGTGCCGCTTGGGCTTGCGCGCGTTGCTCCGCCTGCTGCTTCACCGCACCGAGATCCACCGCACCCGCAACGAACCGAGACGGAGGAGTATTGGAAGGATTCGTCACCTTAGAAAGGTCCTTTCTTCTGCTTCTGCTGGCTTCTCAATGTTTTAGAAGAGCCTGAACTCGGAGGAATCGGTTCCTCGCATTGCTTCGTAGTCCAGCGTAACGCACCGGAATCCCCGATCCTCTGCCAGAGTGCGCGCCTGTGGTTTGATCTCCTGCGCTGCTAACACGCCTGACACCGGCGCAAGCAGCTCATCGCGGTTCAGTAGCTCCACATAGCGCGTCAGCTGCTCCACGCCGTCGATGCCGCCGCGGCGTTTAATCTCCACCGCGACTGTCGCCCCGGTGGAGTCCTTGGACAGAATGTCTACCGGGCCGATGGCAGTTGGATATTCGCGGCGCACTAGTGTGTACCCCTCCCCCAGAATCTCGATCTGCTCGGCCAACAATTCCTGCAGGTGGGCTTCCACACCGTCCTTTACCAGGCCAGGATCCTCCCCCAGATCATGCTCGGTATCTGAATAGATTTCGAAGATCTGGATTCGCAGCTGCTCTCCCTTTGGATTCGCTACGATCCACAACTGTTCGACCCCCTCATTGTCTAGCTCCGAATACTCGGTGGGGGCGTCATCACCCTCGAAAGAAGAAGCATCGACGGCCTCCAAGGTGCAGGGCGGCATCATCCAGTTGAGGGGCTTGTAGGCTCGATCGTCTGCGTGGATGGAAACCGAACCATCGGCTTTGACCAGGATTAAGCGATCAGCGGGTGGCAGATGAGCCTCAAGACGGCCGACATAATCGACACAGCAGCGGGCAATGACTAAGCGCATGGTTGTTCAGCCTACGCTACGGTCGCGCGGGCCAACCAGTAAGGCGCGGAAGTGCTGTACTAATGGCGGGGTATACGGCGCTCCGACGGAGCCGACTCCAGCCATGCTACGAGCGCGGTATCACCCGAACTGTCCAAGGCAATTTCCCAATGCCTGCCCCGGTGAGAGACCTCTACAATATGAACGTGATCCTCCAGGAAGGCCGACTCGCGCTGCGTTATCTCGCGGCGAGAAACGATATGAGTGCCCAGGCGCGTTAGCACAACATCGGAGGCAGGGCGGAGGCTGCGCAGTTTATAGAATTGGGCGGAAAGGCCAGAATACTTCAAAATCCCGTGGCGCCAGTGCCTTCCATCGGAATTAGGCAGGCGCCGCAAAACCACGGGATAGCCCTGGGAACGTAAAGCGAAAAATCGCCACACGATAGCAACGATGACGAGCGCCACCAACGCCAGGATTAAGTACCACAACCACGCCATATATTTAACTTACAGCCCTGAAGGAAGTTTCGAAAAGCAAAGCGGGCTCCACCCTAAGAAATAGAGTGGAGCCCGCTTAAAAAGGGACGTATGGGCTAAAACTAGTTAGCGGTCATACGCTTCGCAGCGCGCAGCTCGGACTCGGCAACGGCCTTCTCGTGCTCAGTCTCAGCGGACTGTGCGCGAGCCTCGGCGTCCGCAACGTTGACCTCGTTGGCCCACGTCGCAGAATCCGCCAGAATGGTGATCTTCTCGGAAGATACGGACAGGAAACCGCCCTGCACCGCAGCGACCAGCTTCTCACCGGTGTTAGTCCGAATGGTGACGACGCCGTTCTCGACCAGCTGGCCGAGCAGAGGCTCGTGACCAGGGAGCACGCCGATCTCGCCCTCAGTGGTCTGCGCGGTAACGGACGTTGCGGTACCAACCCACAGCGGACGTTCCACGGAAACCAGTTGTGCGGCAATCTCAGCCATGTGCCTAACCCCTTACTTTTCGGTCATCTTCTTGTAAGCAGCCTCGACATCGTCGAGACCACCCAGACCGTTGAAGGCCTGCTCCGGGTAAGCGTCGAACTCGCCGTCGCAGATGCGCTCGAAGGCATCGATCGTGTCCTTCAGTGGCACGTAGGAGCCCGGCAGGCCGGTGAACTTCTCCGCAACGAAGAAGTTCTGGCCCAGGAAGCGCTCCAGGCGACGTGCGCGCTGAACGGTGATCTTGTCCTCTTCCGAGAGCTCGTCCATACCCAGGATGGCGATGATGTCCTGCAGTTCCTTGTTCTTCTGCAGGATGTGGATCACGCGCTGAGCAACCTCGTAGTGACGCTCGCCGACGATACCCGGCTCGAGGATACGAGAGGTAGAGGTCAGCGGGTTCACAGCAGGGTAGATACCCTTCGAGGCGATCGAACGATCCAGCTCGGTGGTCGCATCCAGGTGGGCGAAGGTCGTAGCCGGTGCCGGGTCGGTGTAGTCATCGGCCGGCACGTACACGGCCTGCAGGGAGGTAATGGAACGACCCTTGGTCGAGGTAATACGCTCCTGCAGCACACCCATCTCGTCAGCCAGGGTGGGCTGGTAGCCCACGGCGGAAGGCATACGACCCAGCAGGGTCGATACCTCAGAGCCGGCCTGGGTGAAACGGAAGATGTTGTCGATGAACAGCAGCACGTCCTGGTTCTGTACATCGCGGAAGTACTCCGCCATGGTCAGACCGGACAGAGCCACGCGCATACGGACTCCCGGCGGCTCGTCCATCTGGCCGAACACAAGCGCGGTATCCTGCAGCACGCCCATCTCTTCCATTTCCAGGAAGAGGTCGGTGCCCTCACGGGTACGCTCACCAACACCTGCGAACACGGAGGTACCGGAGAACTCGCGAGCAATACGGGTAATCATCTCCTGGATGAGCACCGTCTTACCCACACCTGCACCACCGAATAGGCCGATCTTGCCGCCCTTGACGTACGGGGTCAGCAGGTCGATGACCTTAATACCGGTCTCCAGGATCTCGGTCTTACCCTCGAGCTGGTCGAATGCCGGCGGCTCGCGGTGGATGCCCCACTGCTCGCCGTCGCGGCCTAGACCTGGCTCGTCCAGGCAGTCGCCCAGCGCGTTGAAGACGTGGCCCTTGACGACGTCGCCGACGGGCACGGAAATCGGCTTACCGGTGTCGGTAACCGCGGCGCCACGGATCAGACCGTCGGTCGGAGCCATGGACACGGCGCGAACGAGGTTGTCCCCGAGGTGCTGTGCGACCTCCAGGGTGATGGTCTTTGCCACTGCCTCGAGGTCAACCTCGACGGTCAGGGCGTTGAACAGTGCTGGCTGCTGGCCACGCGGAAACTCCACGTCGACGACCGGGCCGATAACTCGCACGACGCGGCCCGCAACAGCCGATTCAGCGGGCTGCTGAATCTTGTTTGCTGTAGTCATACTTAATCACTTTCTCCGCTATCGGCGAGCGCGGATGCGCCACCGACGATCTCTGTAATTTCCTGGGTAATCTGGGCCTGACGAGCCTGGTTAGCCACTCGCGAGAGCTGCTTGACCAGGTCGGTCGCGTTGTCGGTTGCGGCGCTCATCGCGGTACGACGCGCTGCGGATTCCGACGCCGCAGACTCCAGCATTGCTGCGAAGATGCCTCGGGAGACATACTGCGGCAGCAAAGCCTTCAACAGGGTGTCTGGGTCGGGTTCAAAGTCGTAGTCGGCAGCGACATGGTCGGCCTTGTCGGAGACCAAGTCCTCGCCGAGTTCCAGCTTTTCTTCCTCAACCACAGTCTCGATCGGCAACAGTCGGTGTGCCTCTGGGGTCTGGCTCAGCATGGAAACGAAACGGGTGTACACAATGTGCACCTCGTCGAATCCCTGAATGCCCTGTCCTTCTTCCACATTGAGGCCCTCACGCCACTTAGCGGTTCCCTCGGAACCGGCGACGAAGCCATCAATCAGGTGGCGACGAACATCGTGGGTGGCTGCGTAGTCGGGATCCTGGGAGTAACCCGACCAGGCGCCTGCGATGTCCTCACCGCGGAAGTTGTAGTAGGAGATGCCCTTGTTACCAGAGACGTACAGAACAACGTCCTTGCCTTCGTTCTCCAGGCGCTTGCGCAACTCTGCAGTCTTCTTGAAGACGTTGTTGTTGTAGCCACCGCACATGCCACGGTCACTTGAAACCACGAGGATCGCAGCACGGGAAGCCCCAGCAGGCTCCTGCAGGATCTTGTGATCCAGAGAGCTTGCGGATGCCAGACGCTGAACGACGCGGGTGATTTCCTCCGCGTAAGGCTCTGCCTCTTCAACGCGCGCCTGAGCCTTGGTGATCCTCGAGGTGGCGATGAGCTCCTGGGCCTTCGTGATCTTCTTCGTTGAGTTCACGGACTTGATGCGTGTCCTCAGCTCGCGAAGACTAGCCATAACTATCGCCTCCCTTCTGTTTCATTAATGTTCTTGGTGGTCACTGTGCTCACTTACCTTCCGCGGTTACTTTGCTTTGCGGGAGACAGTGATCTGAGACTTCGAGACCTCATCGTCGCCGAGCGGGCGAGCCTCAGGCTCGTTGATGACGGGGGTGCCGTCGGTGGTCTGGAAGCCCTGCTTGAAGTCGCGGACGGCACCGGCCAGTTCGGCCTTCGACTCGTCGTTGAACGGGGTGCCACCCTTGATCTGCTCGAACACGCCACCGTGGGAAGCGTGCAGGTTCTCCAGCAGCTCGGACTCGAAGCGGCGGACATCCTCAACCGGAACGTCGTCGAACTCGCCCTCGCCAGCCAGGTAGATGGAAACCATCTGATCCTCGACGGACTGCGGCTGAGTCTCCTTCTGCTTCAGCAGCTCAACCAGGCGCTTACCGCGCTCCAGCTGTGCCTTGGAAGCAGGGTCCAGGTCGGATGCGAAGGCTGCGAAGGCCTCCAGGTCGCGGTAAGCGGCCAGATCCAGACGCAGGGAACCGGACACCTTCTTCATGCCCTTGGTTTGTGCGGCACCACCCACACGGGAGACGGACACACCAACGTTAATAGCCGGTCGGACACCCTGGTTGAACAGATCGGACTCCAGGAAGACCTGACCGTCGGTAATGGAAATGACGTTGGTCGGAATGAAGGCAGATACGTCGTTTGCCTTCGTCTCAATGATCGGCAGTGCCGTCAGCGATCCGCCGCCCAGCTCGTCGTTGAGCTTCGCTGCACGCTCCAGCAGACGGGAGTGCAGGTAGAAAACGTCACCGGGGTATGCCTCGCGGCCCGGCGGGCGACGCAGCAGCAGGGAGATCGCACGGTAGGCCTCAGCCTGCTTGGTCAGATCATCGTAGATAACCAGGACGTGCTTGCCCTGGTACATCCAGTGCTGGCCCAGAGCTGCACCGGTGAACGGTGCCAGCCACTTAAAGCCGGCGGAGTCGGATGCCGGTGCTGCCACGATGGTGGTGTACTCCAGTGCGCCGTGGTCTTCCAGGGTCTTACGGATCGAAGCGATCGTAGAGCCCTTCTGACCGATGGCAACGTAGATGCAGCGAACCTGCTTCTTCGGGTCGCCGGATGCCCAGTTGTCGCGCTGGTTCAGGATGGTATCGATGCAGACCGAGGTCTTACCGGTCTTGCGGTCACCAATGATCAGCTGGCGCTGACCACGGCCAATCGGGGTCATTGCGTCGATAGCCTTGATGCCGGTCTGCATCGGCTCCTCGACGGGCTGACGCATCAGAACGGAGGGCGCCTGGAGTTCGAGGGCGCGTTCTTCCTCGGACTCAATGTCGCCCAGACCGTCGATGGCCTGACCCAGTGGGTTGATAACGCGGCCGAGGAACTTCTCCCCGACCGGGATGGACAGGACCTCGCCGGTCCTCTTGACCTCGTCGCCCTCCTTGAGGGACTCGAAGTTACCCAGGATTACGACGCCGACGGTGTCGGTGTCGAGGTTCTGTGCAACGCCAATAACGCCGCCTGGGAACTCGAGTAGCTCGTTAGCCATCACAGAAGGCATGCCGCTTACCTGGGCAATACCGTCTGCAGCCGCCGTGACCACGCCGACCTCCTCACGGGAGGCCTCCGGGGAGTAGCTCGAGGTGTAGTTCGCAATCGCGCTACGGATCTCATCGGAGGAGATCGTCAGCTCCGCCATGTTCTTCCTGCTCTCGGTTTCGTCTTCCAGCATTAATTCTCTTGCTTGGGTCGGTGTCGGTTACTTCTAAGGAGCGATTCTTTATGACGCCCTTAAGCAATCGACTGGCGCAGGCGCCGCAGCTGTCCTGCAGTGCTGCCGTCGATAACTTCGTGACCGACGCGGATTACGGCACCGCCGAGGAGGCTGGTATCAACCTCGGAGTGGACCGCAATCTTGCGACCGTAAATCTTTTCCAGCTTGTCCGACAGAGTCGACTTCTGCTGTTCACCCAGGGCAGCTGCAGAGCGGACACGCGCAACGGTGCGTCCTTCCAAAGCAGCTACCTCTTCAGTCAACGAGTCAAGCTCCTCGACTGGACGCTGGCGGAGGCGACCGATCGCCTGCAGTGCCAGAGCCTCCGTCGTGGAGGTGACTTTTCCGTACAGGACCTTAGCCAGCAGATCCCGGCGTGCATCCGAAGATGCGGCACGGTCGGCCAGCTTCAGCTCTAGCTCCGGCTCACGCTCGATGATTCGAGCCAGCTGGAACAGTTCGTCTTCAACGCGATCCTGTTGTCCCTGGGCGTCGGCGGCGCGCAGCAGGGCCAGGCGGCCCAGCTTCACAAGTCCGTCGCGCAGGTCACGGGTGTTGGACCACGACTGGGATACAGCAGCAGACACGATTTCTTCCGTCGAGGCGGATACCTTTCCACCGAGCAGGCGCTTGGCCAGCTCGACGCGGGTGTTGGCATCCCTCGCCGGGTCGATCAGCGCGACACGCAGGCCGCGGTCACTGTCGAGCAGTTCAACAACATCGAACAGCTCGGTGCCGGTGGTTACACCGGTGCCCACTTTGTCGGAGGTCTCGTTCAGACCCTGATCCAGGGTCTTCTCGAGGCGCTCAATTGCCTCTCGGCTCGCTGCGTGCATACCGATCACTTCCCGGATGCGCCGACGTTGTCCAGTCCGGCGAGGAAGTTATCGATGGTGCCCGAGCGCTTTACGTCGTCCGACAGCTGCTCGCCCAGCAGGCGCTCAGCCAAGTTGATGGAGTTCTCACCCATCTCCTTGCGCAGGTCGGTAACAACGGCGGAACGCTGTGCTTCGAGCTGCTTGTGGCCCGACTCGACGATACGGTTGGACTCTTCGGTTGCCTGAGCCTTCATGTCCGCGATGATCTTCTGGCCCTGAGAACGGGCGTCATCACGAATCTGTGCAGCCTCAGTGCGTGCCTCAGCGAGCTGAGCGTTGTACTTCTCCAAGGCAGCCTTAGCTTCTGCCTGAGCGGACTCGGCACGCCGAATGCCGCCCTCGATCTGATCCTCGCGCTGATTCAGCACTTCCTGGAACTTCGGAAGAACGAACTTCCAGAAGACAAACAGGATGACTGCAAAAGGAATGATGGACCAGACGATGTCGTACAGCGGAGGAATGAGCGGGTTAACCGACTCCTCCATTGGCAGCTTCTCAGCTGCTAACAAAAAGGTGTTCGTCATAGTCTCCAGCTTTCGATTCTGGTGCGGTGGTTAGAAAGTGCTCTTAACGAGCGGCCAATCGCACTGAAATTAGAACAGGAAGCCGGCGACGAAGCCGATCAGAGCCAGTGCCTCGGCGAAAGCGATACCCAGGAACATGGTGGTGCGCAGCTGGCCGGCCATCTCAGGCTGGCGAGCCATAGCCTCTGCGGTCTTACCTGCAACGTTGCCCACACCGATAGCGGAGCCGATAGCAGCCAGGCCGTAGCCGATGGTGCCGAAGCCCTGGAACTTGGTGGTGGTGTCCTGCGCGATGAGGAAGATGTCGTTCATTTGGTTTCCATTACCTTTCTGAGAACCGGCCGGTTGCAGCTTTTCTGTTTTTGTTGTCCGGCCTGGTCATTTTAGTACTTAAAAAGGGGCGAATTAGTGCTCGTCTGCATGGAGGGACAGCTCGATGTACACGGCGGTCAGCAGGGCAAAGATGTATGCCTGCAAGAAGATCACCATGAGCTCGAACAGGGTGAAGGCGATCGCGAAGAGGATCGTGCCGCCAGCAACCAAGCTCCAGCCGCTCATCTGCCAGAAGAAGAAGTTCGTAGCAGTGAACAGCATGACGAGGATGATGTGTCCAGCCAGCATATTCGCCATAAGACGAATGGTAAGCGTTACCGGACGGAGGACGAATGTGGAGAATGCCTCAATCGGCGCCACGATGAAGTGGAGCCATGTCGGCAAACCAGGAATGATCAGCGAGGACTTGACGTACTTGCCGAAGCCGTAGCGCTTCACACCCGCGTAGATGAAGGCAATGTATGCGACAACAGCCAGCACCAGGGGTAGACCCACGCGAGCGCTGGCTGAAACATTCATGAACGGGATGATCGTCGACATGTTGACGGCAAGAACGGTGAAGAAGATAGAGGCGATGATCGGCAGGAACCGGCGCCCTTCCTTCTTGCCCAAGATATCCTCCGCGATGTGAATTCGAACGAAGTCCAAGAAGAGCTCAGCAACGTTCTGAACGCCACTCGGAATCAGCTTCGGCTTCCGCATTGCAAAGAAGAAGAATGCAGAAACCAGCAGAATCATCACAATACGGATGACCATGAGGCGGTCGAGCGCGAACGCTCCACCGGCAAACTCACTGAACCACAGGTGGTTGCTATCCACTTGCCCCGGGAAGAATTCGTGCTCCAATGAAGGCGGGTGGAATTCGCCCTTCATGGCCAAGGTTGTTACGCTCAGCGTTCTCTCCCGTGATTGGGCCGCAAGATTGCATGGAATCACTGCGGTGCGATGGAGGTCTCTTTTCGAAGAGTTAGGCCGATAATTAAGGGACTCCGTCGCACGTCCCTACAGAATCAGCCGGTGCCGTATCTACTGTTCACACATACGTGTGCCAATAAAAGGCCCGCTAAGACAATATCAGTATTGCTTCGCGAATCGCTAAGTGAAACGCAGCGCGGGTCCCCCCACTTGGTCGTGCTTTTCAACGTTTTTGGAGCAAGAATCATTTACGGCCAACTCCCACACTCCCCCTCTCCAGCTTTTTAGCTGAAGGGGCGCATTGAGCGCCCTACCCCTTAGCTAATGTACAGCTTTTGAGTGCGGGTAACTGCCAGCGTCTCAATGACTAGCACGGCAATCATGCTGAGCATAACGGTCACGGCCAGTGCTGGCGTGTCGTAGAAAGTCTTGTCTTTAAGGAAGAACAGGATTCCCAGCAGTGCCGCGGCCTTGACCAACCAGCTTCCCAAGATCAACCCCATCGTGGCAGAGGGCGACGTATTGGAACTCACCAACACAATTACAACGGTCATCAGCATAAACCCGCCGCCGACCAACCAACCGATGCCGGCTCCCCACAAGCCTGCTGTACCGCTAATCAGCCCCCACACCAGGAGGGACACCACACCCAGAGCCAGGAGAACCAGCACTCCAGCACGCATCGCAGCTTTCAGCGGCGCGACGTGGTCTTCCACTTGGGATACATCATTTAGTTCGGGTAGCTCTTTGGCACCGTTGTGCCCAGCGTTCTCAGCGTCCCCAGCGTTCCCAGCGTTCCCAGTTTTCTCAGTCGCATCACTCATGGCGATTAGCTTACCTGAGCAGTGTTTGACTTCCGATTTGCTCGCCGCAGTGGAACGACCGTTGCCGAAATGGCGATAATCACCAGCATGCTAAAAGAAATCGCCATGACAGGCAGAGGTAGAACGGTCAACCCCACGGCACCGAATGCCACTACCCCAACCCAGGTGTACAAAACCAACACCACACGCTTTTGAGTGTGGCCAATACTAAGAAGTCGATGGTGTAGGTGCTTCTTGTCCGGGGAGAAAGGACTCTTGCCCTTCGACACGCGGCGCACCACCGCCATTACCAAGTCCAGCAATGGAATGGATAGTGCTGCCAGCACCACAATCATGGGCGACAGTAGCGCCATCATATCCGCGGGTCCATAGAGCGCAGCGTTGATCCGCCCAGATGCGGAAGTGCAGGCCGCGGACAGCAACAAACCAATCAACATTGCACCGCTATCTCCCATAAAAATGCGAGCGGGTGAGAAATTGTGTGGCAAAAAGCCTATGCAGATACCGACTAACGCCGCAGAAATAATCGCCGGTGGGTATGCCGCCACTGTGCCACTCTGGTCATGCAGAATGGTCAACGAGTAAATCAGAATAGTACCCGCTGCAATTGCTCCCAGTCCGGCGGCTAATCCGTCCAGCCCATCGACGAAGTTCATCGCGTTCACAATTGTCACGGTCAACAGTGCCGTCAGAATCGTAGACTGCACTTGATCCAGAATCAGCGTGGTGCCGTCGCCAAAGGGCACGTAGAACAGGTACCAACTGAGCCCCATCAAGCTCATCACCACGGCACCCACGATTTGTCCGCCCAGCTTCAAGACCCAAGAGATGTCATAGAGGTCATCGACCACACCAACCACAACGATCACAAATGCGGCCATCAACACCGCCGTCATATCGGGTGTCACGGGTGGAAATCCGCGCGTCAACGCAGGTAGCTGATTGGCCACAATCACTGCCACAACCAGGCCCGTAAACATCGCCACACCACCTAACCGGGGCATGGGGACTGTGTGCACATCACGCTGGCGCGGGGCGGCCATGCGTCCATATCGCAAGATCAACGACCGCACTGCACCGGTTACTAAGTAAGTAACTGTGCAGGCAACGAGAAGCACCAGCACCAACTCGCGCAGGGGAATTCCTGCGCCGATGGCCGGCTGGGCGAGCAATTGCATTAAATCTCTCCCCGCAGCTCCATACTGCTCATCCCCAGCACCTCTGCTACGCGCTCGGTGGTGGCAGCTCCTTCGCGCAGAATACGCGGTCGGCCAGAGGAAAGATCCACAATAGTGGATGCCACACCGTGGTGCGCTTCCCCACCGTCGATGTAGGTGGTCACGTCCGCACCCAGCTGATCTTCCGCCATCTGCACATTCGTAGCCGGCGGCTGACCCGAAATATTGGCACTGGAGACGGCCATGGGGCCAGTTCGCTCCAATAGTTCAAGTGCGATCGGCTGGTTGGGCATGCGCAACATGACTGTGCCGCGTGTGTCGCCCAGGTTCCACGGGAGGCTCGGAGCCTGGTGCACAACCATGGATAGCCCGCCCGGCCAGAAGGCCTCCACGAGCTTGCGCATGTTATAGGTGTATTCGCGCACGAGCCCCTCGATGGTGGTCCAGCTGGGCACCAGCACGGGAACTGGCATGTCGGGGCCGCGTCCTTTGGCTCGCAGGAGTGCGGATACAGCCTCGTTGTCGAAAGCGTCGCAGCCAATTCCGTACACAGTGTCGGTCGGCAATACGACCAGGCGCCCGCCCTTGACCGCATTCGCCGCGGTTTCGATCGCGGCCTCTCGGTTCTGCGGATCGGTTGCGTCTACGGTTCTCGACATTGCAGCCCTTTCTTGCTTATGAATTACGTGCTCTACCTTAGCCCCATCGTCCGAACTATTGCGGCAGCAGGGCGGTTACGAAGCGTGGCCGACCTGCCAAGTCGCGGTGTTGAGTAACTTCTTGCCACCCACGGCGCTGCATCATCTCTGCTACTTGTTCGCCGTTGGAGTCATCGTGTTCGATGCCGACGCCCCCACCTCGCCGTCCCAGCGCCTCAGCCCACAACAGCACCCGGGGCATGAGGTCCAGCCCGTCTGGTCCGGAGAACACGGCTGCGTGCGGATCGGCAGCGACTTCTGGAGTGACGTGTGTAGATTCCGGCACATAGGGCGGATTGCACACCACAACATCGGCAGGTGCGTTGGCACCCCGCCCGAGCTCACAGGCTTTTGCAAACGCCTCGGGATCGTCGGCTGCCAGATCTGCTTTAACAAAAGTAGCGTTTACCTGCGGGATCAACCGTGCATTCTTTTCAGCCAAGCGCAGAGCGCGATCCGAGATATCTACGCCCAAAAGGGAGATGGGGGCGTCATAAAGAAAAGAAGCCCCAAGCCCCAGCGTGCCAGGCCCGCAGCAAAGATCAACCACGCGCGGCGCGGGGTGGTTCGCAAGGGAGCGCGCGGCCCATTCGGCCAGCAGCTCGGTTTCGGGGCGGGGTATAAAGCAGCCCGGCTCGGCAAAAAGATCCACCCCGCAAAAGGGAGCGGAGCCGACGATGTGTTGCAACGGCTCGCGGGAGGCGCGACGAGCAACCCACCCCGCATAGGCAACGGGTGCTGGTTCATCGGAGCGGAGGAAGAGGGTGCCCGGATCCACTGCGGTGCGGGGGCTATTGTCCGAAGCGGGCTCGGCCAGCAGATAGCGCATCAACAGGCGCGCGTCGACCACGGCAGAATCGATCCCCGCGGCGTGGAGCTGCGCGGTGGCCTCGCGGATTGCCTCGTTGATATTCACAAGCTACCTGCGCTGAGGACGGAAGCTAGTCTTCCGCCTCGAGGCGGCGTGCGCGGTCGGCTTCCTTCAAAGCCGCAAACAGTGCTTCCAGGTCTCCGCCCAAAACGGCGTCCAGGTTGTTGGCTTTGTAGCCAATCCGGTGATCGGACACGCGCGACTCTGGGAAGTTATAGGTGCGGATGCGCTCGGAACGATCCATAGTGCGGATCTGTGCAGCGCGACCCTCAGCTGCCTCTGCCTCAGCTTCTTCTTCCCTCATCTGCTGCAGACGCGCAGCAAGCACCTGCATCGCACGAGCGCGGTTCTGGATCTGAGAGCGTTCCTTCTGACAGGTCACCACAATATTGGTCGGCAGGTGGGTGATACGCACGGCGGAGTCCGTGGTGTTCACGCCCTGGCCGCCCTTACCGGAGGAGCGGTAGACGTCTACGCGGATGTCCTTCTCGTCGATCTCCACGTCCTCCACCTCGTCGGGTTCCGGGTATACCAGCACGCCCGCAGCGGAGGTCTGAATGCGACCCTGCGACTCTGTGACGGGGATACGCTGCACGCGGTGCACGCCGCCTTCGAACTTGAACTCGGACCAGGCACCGTCGCGGGACGGCTGCTTGGAGCGGATCGACAAGGTCATATCCTTCACACCACCCAGGTCGGTCTCATTGAGTCCAAGAATCTCGGTGCTAAAGCCATGGCGCTCTGCGTAGCGCTGGTACATACGCGCAAGCTCACCGGCGAATAGTGCGGCCTCTTCGCCGCCGGCACCGGACTTGATTTCCATGACGATGTCGTCGCCATCGTGCGGGTCACGCGGCGCCAGCAGGTCAGTCAGCTGTTCCTCCAGCTGTCCGATTTCCTGTTCCAGGCGCTTAGCTTCCTCCGCGAATTCCTTATCCTCGGACGCCATCTCGGAGGCTGCTTCATGATCTTCTCGTGCCTGTTCGAGCTTTTGGTGCGTCTGGATGATCGGCTGCAGCTCGGAGAAACGCTTGCCTACCTTGCGAGCTGCCGCCGGATCGTTGTGCAGCTCGGGGTCGCCCAGCTGCATCTCTAGCCCCTGGTACTCAGCCAGGATGTCATCGATGACTGATGGTGATTGGCTCATGGTTTAATCCTCCTCGTCCTCGCCCGCCAGAGGCGCGGAGCTAGCAACCTGCAGCATGAACTCCCGGTTGGTCTTGTTCTTACGCAGCTGCTTGATCAGCAGGTCGATGGCTGCTTGCGGGTCCAGCGCCGAAAGAATGCGGCGCAGCTTGTGCATAATGCGCGCCTCCTCCGGGCTGAGCAGCAACTGGTCCTTGCGGGTACCCGACGGGTTGACGTCCACAGCCGGGAAAACTCGACGCTCGGCGATCTTGCGGTCCAGCTTTAGCTCGGCATTGCCGGTGCCCTTGAATTCCTCGAAGATCACCGTGTCGCCAGCAGAGCCGGTCTCCACCATTGCCGTGGCAATGATGGTCAGGGAACCGCCGTTTTCGATGTTTCGAGCCGCTCCCAGGAAGCGCTTCGGTGGGTACAGTGCATTGGAATCCACACCACCGGACAGGATGCGTCCGGAAGCTGGCGAGGAGTTGTTGTACGCACGACCCAAACGGGTGATGGAATCCAGCAAAAGAACAACGTCCTTGCCCTGCTCGACGAGACGCTTTGCGCGCTCAACAGCTAGCTCCGCAACGTTGGTGTGCTCTCCCGGCGGGCGGTCGAACGTCGAGGCGATGACCTCGCCCTTGACGGATCGCTGCATGTCCGTGACTTCCTCGGGACGCTCATCGACCAGCACAACCATCAGGTAGCACTCGGGGTTGTTTGTAGAGATCGCGTTCGCGATGTCCTGCAGGATCGTCGTCTTACCAGCCTTCGGTGGGGACACGATCAATGCACGCTGGCCCTTACCGATCGGCATGATCAGGTCAATCACGCGAGTCGTCAGGATCTTCGGATCGGTCTCCAAACGCAGTCGCTGGTTCGGATACAGCGGAGTGAGCTTCGCGAAGTGCGGGCGTGCCGCCGCCTGCTCCGGGGTGAGTCCGTTAACGGTCTCCACCTGGTAGATCGGCGTGTACTTCTGACGGTTTCGACCGCGGCCGCCACCGTTATTGTTGTTGTTCTTCGGACGAATAGTGCCGGTAATCGCATCACCGTGGCGCATTCCGTACTTGCGCACCGTGTTAATCGGCACGTACACATCGGTCGAGCCTGCGTGGTAGCCGGTGGTGCGGATAAAGGCAGTATTAGCATCAACGAAATCGAGGATGCCGGCGACCGGCGTCAGCTCTTCCGGCTTCTGCTCACGGTTGTTGCCGCCGTTCCCATTGTTATTGCCGTTACCGTCGCCACCGTTATCACGGCTATCACGGTTATCCCGGTTATCTCGGTTATCACCGTTGCGGTTGTTATCCCGCCCACGGTTGCGGCGATTACGGCGATTACGGCGGTTTCCGCGATTGTCCTCACGGCCACCGTCGCGCCCACCGTCACGGTCGCGGGAACGAGCTTCGCGCTGCTCCGAACCCTGCTGATCACTTTGCTGATCGTTCTGCTTAGTTTTCTCTTCGGCGTTCTCGTTGGCCTGGTTGTCTTCTTTGTGACGCCCTTCCGACGCCTCCACAACCGGCTCTTCCTTGGGCTCGCGCACCTTCGTCGGTCGAGATGCTGACGCAGCTCCCCCACCGCTGCCAGCGGATTCAATAGCGGCAATGAGATCGCCCTTGCGGAGACCAGAGGTACCCTTCAGCCCCTGTGCCGCCGCGACCTGGCGCAGCTCCGGCAACTTCAACGAGGCGAGGCCATTGGCTTGGCCACGAGCCAAAATATCGGACAGGCTCACAAAAGTCCTTTCACGTCTGGTGCCTTCCATGACCCTTCAAAAGCCTGCGAAGCCCCAGGATCGGCCAGACATGCGTGTTCGACAACAGTTTTAAATTTAACCCAAAGATTGCGGGAATCTTCTAGAAAGATTGCCGCCTCAAAGTCCCAAGATGTGACTGGCGGCGGGTGTAGCGCGGGGTGGCGTCGTAAAGAAAGAAAAGTGGAGAAAACGAGCCTCGCATCCGGCTTCCGTTGCTTACAATAGCACCTCCCCCACGCCCTGCACCTAACGGCTAGGCTGAAACGCATGAAGTCGACAATGCAGGAGATCCCGCTTTCCGTAGCCAGGATTCTGGAGTACGGCGCCAGTGTTCACCGAAATACGACTGTGACCACGTATTTTGATGAAACTGCGGAACAAACCAGCTTCCTGCATATCGGCATCCGCGCCGCTGCCATGGCCAACATGTTCCGTGACGAATTTGGCATCCAGCAAGGCGAGCGTGTGGGAACCGTCCTACCCAATTGCACCGAACATCTTGAGATCATGCTGTCGGTCGCGTCTATGGGAGCGGTTTTTAGCCCCATTAACCGGCACCTTATGGGCAGCCAGATCACGAGCATCATCAATAAATCCGCTCCGCGCGTCCTGGTGATCGACGTCACTTGCAGCGAACAGATCGTGCCCCTCCTCGCAGACTGCCCTTGTGTGGAAGCTGTACTTGTCATCGGCGCCGACCAAGCCCCTACTACTACGGTGCAACAACTCATAGAGGAACTGGGTCTGCGCAACGAACGCCATCTGCGCGTCCTCAATCTGGAAGCCACCTTGGACGGACGCAGCGCCGACTTCGACTGGCCAGCTATCGAAGAGACCGACCCCGCGGCGATCTGCTTCTCCACCGGCACTGAAGGTCCGCCGAAAGGTGTGGTGTACTCCCACCGAGCACTGTGGTTACACTCGATGCAACTGCGCGCCGCCGATAGCTTCAGTATCCGCAACGGCACCAGTTTCCTGTGCGGCGTACCGATCTACCATGTGCTCAGCTGGGGTGTGCCGCTGGCTGCGTTTATGGCAGGCGCCCCCATTGTGTTTACCGGCCATCGTGCCGACCCGGAGCACATCGCGCACGTTGTTGAAGACGCGATGCCACGCCAGGCACACGGTTCCCCCGCCGTTTGGACTGGCCTGCTGGTGCACTACACCAAACACCAGCCGAAGAAGATGAGTCTGCAGGAGATCTACGTCGGTGGGTCGCAGGTTCCCCCGGCTCTCATCGACGCATGGGAGGAACGCTTCGGTGTGGACATCGTCCACGCCTGGGGCATGACCGAAACAGGCCCTGTGGGCACGGTCGCCCACCCTCCGGCAGGCGTAGCCGGCGCCGCACGTGCCAAATATCGCGAAAGCCAGGGTCGCTTCCATGCAGGTATGCGCTACCGCATCGTCGACGATGACGGCAACGAGCTCGAAGCCCATGACCGTAACTCCGGCGAGCTACAGGTGCGTGGCAACACCGTGACGGGATCCTACTATGAGGACGATAGCCCGCGTTTCACTCCCGATGGCTGGCTCCGCACCGGAGACATCGCCACGGTAAACAAGGATGGTTACCTGACGATCCACGACCGCAAAACCGACATCATCCGTTCCGGCGGTGAGTGGATCTACTCTGCGGCACTCGAAACCTACCTCATGGAACCGGCCGCTGTTATCGAGGCGGCGATCATTGGCATCCCCTCCGAAAAGTGGGGGCAGCGTCCGCTGGCGGTGGTGGTACTGGCCGACGGCACCCCCTGGAGCGTTGACACTGCTCAAGAGCTAGCCGACGAACTGCGACAACGTGTTCCAGGTTGGATGGTGCCGGAGAACTGGACCTTTGTTGAGCACATCGATAAAACCAGCGTGGATAAGTTCGACAAAAAAGATTTGCGCCGCCACTTCCGCGAAGGGAAGTTCGACGTCATCACGATTTAGGCGGAGCATAAACCTCACAGCTCGCCTTTAACTATTGCAGATAAAAATAGAGTAGCGTCTTTTTGCATGACCGATGTAACTGTGATGGCTCTAGGGCCACAGTGGCTCGACCCGATGCACTTGCTATCGGGTTCCGGCCCCTTCGGCGCGGCAATCCTGCCCGCTATTTTTGTGATTATCTTCATCGAATCTGGCTTGTTTTTCCCATTCCTGCCGGGCGATTCTCTGCTTTTCACCGCTGGGTTGCTGGCCAGCCAGCCCGATGGTTTTGCACCACTTTGGCAGGTGCTGCTTATCACCCCAATTGCAGCAATTTTAGGTGATCAGGTGGGCTATTGGATCGGCCACCGCTTCCACCCCGCACTGCGCAAGCGCAAGGATGGACGCTTCTTTAAGCAGGAGCACCTACACCGCTCCGAGGAATTCTTCGCCAAGTACGGTTCGATCACAATCATCCTGTGCCGCTTTGTCCCCTTTGTGCGAACCTATGCCCCGTTGGTCGCTGGAATGTCGGGTATGCGCTACCGGACGTTCATTGTCTTCAACATCATCGGCGGTGTGCTGTGGGCCAGCGGCATCGTCTACCTGGGATCCCTGCTTGGCGGCGTGGAGTTCGTGCGGAACAACATTGAGGCCATTTTCCTCGGTATCGTTGCGTTCTCCATCGTTCCGGCGCTGTTTGGCGTCGTGCAAAAGAGCCGTAGCGACAAGAAGCAGGCTGCCCTCGCCCCGGCGCCGGCTAATGACTAGCCGGTAACGTCCACCTCAACTGGGCCAGCGACATCTAGCTCTAGAACCTTCATTCCACGCCCCCGGGCTTCCTCCACAAGTGCGTTATCCACCCGCTCGGTACTGAGCACCAGAATCGTCGGGCCTGCACCGGAAAGAAATGCCGGGTACCCCAGGTTTCGCAGGCGGTTCACCCACTCTGCGGTCACTGGTAGCACTTCGGCGCGGTACGTCTGATGCATACGGTCACGGGTGCCCTCCCACAGCAATTCCGGATCGTCGCGCAGCGCGACCGTCATAACTGCAGTGCGAGAAACATTGAAGCGAGCATCCACGTGGCTGATATCGGACGGCAGGACGCGACGAATCGCCTCCGTCGACGCATGGAAATCCGGGATGAACGCAGTGGCCTTGATATCCGGGTGTACGTCGATTCGGCGGGCGTGATACTCCGGCGCAGAAACCCCGTCGATGGGAGTATTCGTCCACGAGACGACACCGGCACCCAGCACGGAAGCACCCGCGTTATCGGGGTGCCCTTCAAAAGTCGAAGCGATCTGCACCTGTGCTTTGTCGTCCAGGGTAAAGCCAGCCAAACCGTTGGCTGCGGCCACACCAGCTGTCGCGGCAGCGGCCGAGGAGCCCAAGCCGCGAGACTGTGGGATGGAGTTAGTGCAGCTCACACGTAGCCCCGGAACCGTCACGTCCGCTTCCTTCAATGCCGCCCTGAGCGCACGAACGACCAGGTGGCGCTCATCTAAAGGCACCTCGCCTTCGCCTTCGCCGGTAACCTCAACGACCAGGCCGGACTCAATGACCTCGGCGGTCACATAGTCGTATAGTCCAAGAGCTAAGCCCAGCGTGTCAAAGCCTGGCCCCAGATTCGCGGTAGAGGCGGGAACCTTAACGGTGGCCTTGCGGCCAACCGGGATTTCGACGCCCATTACTTCAGCCCCAGCGCATCTGCAACGGCATGCGGATCTACGTCGGCGACGGTGGGATCCGGCATCTGGGACAGAGCAGTCGTCGGATCCTTCAGGCCATGGCCGGTGACGGTACACACGATGCGCTGGCCAGCAGTCAATTCACCATTGGCATGTGCATCCAACAGTCCCGCTACGGACGAAGCGGAAGCCGGCTCAACGAAAATGCCCTCACGGCCTGCGATCAGGCGATATGCCTCGAGAATCTGCTCATCGGTCTGGGCGCGGAAATCGCCGCCCGATTCTTCCTTGGCTGCCACTGCTTGCTGCCAGGAAGCCGGGTTACCGATGCGGATCGCGGTTGCGATCGTCTCCGGCTCCAGCACTGGCTCGCCCTTCACCAGCGGGGCGGCTCCTGCGGCCTGCACGCCCTTCATCACGGGGCGTTGGGTGGAAACGCCGTCCTCGGCATACTCGGTGTAGCCCTTCCAATATGCGGTGATGTTGCCCGCGTTGCCGACCGGCAGGAAGTGGACATCGGGGGCGTCACCAAGGCAATCGACGATTTCAAACGAGGCGGTCTTCTGTCCCTCGATGCGCATCGGGTTCACAGAGTTGACCAGAGCGATCTCTGGGAACTCGGTGGTCGTCTTGCGAACTAGCTCCAGGCAATCATCGAAGTTGCCGCGGATCTGGATGATCTGCGCGCCGTGCATCACGGCCTGCGCCAGCTTGCCCTGGGCAATCTTGCCCTCGGGGATCAGCACGGCGGACTTGAGGCCAGCGCGGGCAGCGTATGCGGCTGCGGAGGCGGAAGTGTTGCCTGTCGAGGCGCACATCAGGACCTTCTGCCCCTTGTGATAAGCATCGGTCACGGCAACGGTCATGCCACGATCCTTGAAAGAACCCGTTGGGTTGGCACCTTCGATCTTCAGGTACACTTCACAGCCGGTCAGTTCCGACAGGTGGTTCGCCCGCAGTAGCGGGGTGCCGCCTTCGTTGAGGGTCACCGGCTCCCAGTCCTTCGCGAAAGGCATCCGATCGCGATACATGTTGATCAGGCCGGTCCAATGGTTCAGAACCTTGTTAGTCATGAGTTCCCTGTCGTCTCTTCCCAGTTGTTGCTACTTTTAGAAGCTCTACTTTATTGCCACTGTAGTGCCACAAAGGCGTGCGCAAGCACACCTTTGGTTTTTGACACTGCGTTTGGGGTTAGCGCTAGGGGCTAGCGCTTCAGACTTGTGGTTAGCCTTCCATGCGAATAACAGAATCGATGGCCTTGACCGCTTCCAACTTCTTCAGCTTGGCAACGGTCTCCTCCAGGTCGCGCTCCTTTGCGCTGTGGGTGATCACAACGAGACGCGCACCATTATTGAGCCCTTCTTGACGCACCGTCTTCAGCGATACGCCCTTGTCAGAGAACACGGAGGCCACCTCAGCCAGCACACCCAGACGATCATCGACCTGCATATCAACGTGGTAACGGGTGCGAACTTCACCGAAATCAGCGATGGGCAGGGAGGCATAGGTGGACTCCCCTGGGCCACGACCACCGAGCACGATGTTGCGAGCCACGGCCACAACGTCACCCAATACAGCCGAGGCAGTCGGACCACCGCCGGCACCGTTGCCATAGAACATCAGCCGTCCAGCGGACTCGGCCTCGACGAAGACTGCGTTGTAGGACTCAGCAACGCTGGACAGTGGGTGCGAAATGGGGATAAGCGCGGGGTACACGCGCGCGGAAACAGATTCCTGGTTTTGATCGTCCACGAGGCGCTCACAGATGGCGAGTAGTTTGATGGTGGAGTTCGCAGCCTTTGCGGCTTCGATGTCGGCAACGGTGATGTTGCGGATACCTTCCGTATGCACGTCCTCACCGGAGACGCGGGTGTGGAACGCCAGGGAAGCCAGGATAGCGGCCTTGCTGGCGGCATCGAAGCCGTCGACATCCGCAGTCGGGTCGGCTTCTGCATATCCCAGCTCCGTGGCTTCCGCCAACATCTCGTCGTAGCTGGCGCCGCGGCTGTACATTGCGTCCAAGATGAAGTTGGTGGTGCCGTTGACGATGCCCATGACCTGGTTAACCTTGTCGCCAGCCAGGGAGCGGCGCAGCGGGCCGACCACTGGGATGGCTGCGGCGACGGCAGCTTCAAAGAACAGATCCACACCGGACTCGTCTGCGGCGGCAGAGAGCTCATCGGCGTGAGCGGCGATGAGAGCCTTGTTTGCGGTGACCACGGACTTACCGGCGCGCAGCGCTGCCAGCACTACCTTGCGCGGATATTCAATGCCGCCAATTACCTCGATGACGAGATCGATGTCCTCACGGTCAACGAGGGAGAGTGCATCATCGGTTAGCTTTTCCGGATCTACACCCGGGCGCGGCTTGGCTAGGTCGCTGACAGCGATGCCACGTACTTCCAGCTTTCCACCAATGCGTTCGGCGAACTCATCAGCGCGCTCCTCCAAGAGACGTAGTACCTCGGCGCCGACGGTGCCCATGCCCAGCAGAGCCACACCAACGGTCTCGCCAATTCCCTTGCCTGGCTTGAATTTCTGCTCGGTCATGTCGCTCCTTTGCGGGGTCTCAATCGAGTTCTGTCGGTAATTTTCCTTAGGTTATCGCACCAATCTACCGCGCGACTAGACAAAGCTGTCCATTACCCCTATTTTACCTCTCTTAGAGGGGGTCTACTCCTCCAAAGACAGCACGTCATCAATGGTTTCACGACGAATCATCAAACGCGCTTCACCGTCTGCAACCCGTACCACCGGGGGCCGGGTCATCATGTTGTAGCGGGAGGCCATCGCATAACAATAAGCTCCCGTTGCACCGATCATCAGCAGGTCACCGGGGCGCACATCCTCTGGCACCAAAGCGTCATTGACCAACACATCGCCGGATTCACAGTGAGAGCCCACGATACGCGTCGGCAACAACTCCCCCGCGACCTCCCGGTTCGCCACGCGGCAATCATATTCGGCCTGGTACAGGGCCGGACGGATGTTATCGCTCATGCCACCGTCGACGGAGATATAACGACGAGAAATCCCGTCCGCCACCTCAACATCCTTCACCGTGCCCACGCGGTAAAGGGTAATCATCGACGGTCCGGCGATCGCGCGTCCCGGCTCCACGTTAAGGGTCGGTTCGGGCACACCGGCCGACTTCGCCGCTTCGCGCACCTTGCTCTTAAGCTCGGACGCCACCTCTTCAACGTCGAGAGCCTCATGATCCGGCATATAGGCGATACCGTAGCCACCACCGAGATCAAGGGTATCCAGCACCGTTGGGGCGTCCGACCCCACGACCCCCACACCGCGCGACGGGTCGACAGCATGATCGTCGTGCAAGGTCTTAATGGAATCCAAAAGCTGCTTCCACAGCCCCAAAAGGCGCTCGGCGGCCAGAGCGAAACCAGCGGCTTCAAAAACCTGAGAGCCTACATGGCAGTGCAGGCCGCGCAGGCGCACGCCGTCGGCGGTATGGCAGGCCATGGCCGCATGGTGAGCCGCGCCGGAGGCAAGAGAGAACCCGAACTTCTGATCCTCGTGACTAGTGGCGATGAACTCGTGGGTATCGACGTGCACACCCGGAGTTACGCGTACTAGTACGTCCTGGGCCTTGCCCAGTTCGCCTGCAACGGCGGACAAGGACTCGATTTCTTGTAGTGAGTCTACGACGATCAGCTCCGCACCTTCGGAAACCGCAAGTCGCAGAAACTCCGGGGACTTGTTGTTGCCGTGGACAGTGATGCGTTCAGCTGGGAAGCCCGCAGCCAGTGCCACCTGGAGCTCGCCTAAAGAGGCGACGTCGAGGGACAGCCCCTCATCCATCACCCAGCGGGCGACCGTCTTCGACAGGAACGCCTTGGACGCGTAGTGGACGAAGCGCCCTCCGCCGAATGCCTTGGCCAAGCGGCGACAGCGGGTGCGGAAGTCTTCCTCGTCCATCACGAAAGCCGGAGTACCGAAGGTTTCCGCGATATCGGTAATCGGCACGCCACCGATGGTGACCTCGCCTGCCCGCTCCCCCGCCGTCTCGCGGCGAAGGGTCTGCGGGTAGACGTGCGCTGGGATCGCGTTGAACTCCGCGGTGTTGGCGATGCGACGGCGCAGTCGTGTGGAGTTCAGGTGAGTCTCCGGATCCAAAGGATTCTCCTAGGTGAGTTGAGTGTGTGTTGGGTGCTGACGTGAGGGCGTCAAAAAGGAGGCAGCCGTCCTCAGTGCGCTCTGGTCTACATGCGCTCCGGGGCAGACACACCGAGCAGCTCCAGCGCGTTGGCGAGAGTCTGGCGAGCCGCAGAGGCCAGGGAGAGGCGAGCGGCGAACAACGCCTTGTTCTCTGCAACGGTCTGCTCGTCGTCGCTGGGTTTCGGCAAGATCTGGCAAGCGTCGTAGAAGCGGTGGAATGCTCCGGCCAGCGCCTCCGCGTAGCGGGCCACACGGTGGGGTTCGCGCAGTTCCGCAGCGGTCTTCACGACGGCCGGGAACTCACCCAAGGTACGGATGAGGTCGCCCTCGCGGTCGTGCGTTAGTAGGGCTAGATCGGCGCCTTCACGGGTGACGCCGAGATCCGCTGCCTTGCGTCCCAGGGAGCACAAGCGAGCGTGTGCATACTGGACATAGAACACCGGGTTGTCGTTGGACTGCGAAGCCCACAGATCCATATCGATATCCAAAGAAGAATCGACGGAGCTGCGGATCAGCGCATAGCGGGCGGCATCCACGCCGATGGCCTCCACAAGGTCGTCCAAGGTGATGACAGTGCCAGCACGCTTCGACATACGCACTGCCTTTCCATCCTTGACGAGGTTTACCAGCTGACCGATGAGCACCTCGACCTGCTCCGGGTCGTAGCCCATGGCGGCAGCTGCTGCGCGGAGACGGGCGATATAACCGTGGTGGTCGGCGCCGAGCATGTAGATGCATAGATTATGGCCACGGTCGAACTTGTCGGCCACGTAAGCGATATCACCGGCGATGTAGGCCGCGTTGCCGTCGGACTTGATGACCACGCGATCCTTGTCGTCGCCGAAGTTGGTGGAGCGCAGCCACCAGGCACCGTCGGCTTCATAAAGGTTGCCGTTGTCCTTGATCTTCTGGATCGCCGCTTCGACGGCGCCGGACTCGAACAGGGAGTTTTCGTGGAAGTACACGTCGAACTCCGTACCGAACTCCGCCAGGGTGCGCTTGATATGGGCAAACATCAGGTCCACGCCCTGGGAGCGGAATAGCTCCTGTGCGTCCTCTGCGCTGAGCTGCTGCCAGTCGGGGTTTTTCTCCACGATCTGCGAGGCAATGTCCTGAATGTAGTCGCCGCCGTATCCGTCTTCCGGGGTAGGTTCGCCCTTGGCGGCGGCCAGCAGGGAGCGGGCAAAGCGGTCGATCTGTGCGCCGTGGTCGTTGAAGTAGTACTCGCGGGTAACTTTCGCGCCGCGGGCGGTTAGCACTCGTCCCAGCGCATCGCCCACGGCGGCCCAACGTGTGCCACCCAGGTGGATGGGGCCAGTTGGGTTTGCAGAGACGAATTCAAGGTTGATGGCGGTTCCGGCGAACTCATCGCCGTGGCCGAAATCTGCACCGCTAGCGAGGATCTGCTCGACAATCTTGCCTTGTGCAGCAGCGGCCAGGCGAATGTTGATAAAGCCTGGGCCTGCAACGGTGGCCTCGTCGATACCGTCGTGGCCGGCGAGGGATTCCGCGAGCCAGGTACCGAGCTCACGAGGGTTCGTACCGGCCTTTTTGGCGACCTGCATAGCGATGTTCGTTGCGTAGTCGCCGTGCTCCGGGTTGCGTGGGCGTTCCACGGTAGCGCCTTCCGGCACCACGGAAGAATCCAGGCCGTGGGCATCCAGGGTCGTGCGGGCAGTTTCGGTAATCAGTTCAGACAATTCAGCAGGAGTCACAGCATTAAACACTAGCAGTGGAGTCGAGCCGCTCACGCAGTGGTGGAGGTGATTAAACTACTGCCCTATTGCAGTGCTAGACTTTCAACCCGTATTGACGTGAACTTAAAGTGAACCGCCAATACGACGCCTTCGTAGCTCAGGGGATAGAGCACTGGTTTCCGGTACCAGGGGTCGTGAGTTCGAATCTCGCCGAGGGCACGTTGTAAAGCCTCGGGACATCGCTTTTGATTTTGTTCCGAGGCTTTTGCTTTTGGATTGCCCTAGTGGAGGAAGTTACGTTTTCCGCTTTAACCGGGGCAGCGTCATGGCTTTAACTCCGGCGAGGATATGGCCACGATGATCCGCATGCTGGGTATTCTTAAGAAAATTCTTTTTATTTCTCAAGGAGATCGACCATGCGCCGCGCGAGTACTTTCGCTCTGGTTTTAACATCCGTCCTTGCCCTGTGTGGTTGTGGTTCCGGCGGGGATGACTCAGGGGATGTGCAGACCACTACCGTAACTGCGTCCCCAGAAACCACGACAAGTACGTCCAAAACGAAGAGCTCAGAAGCTAAATCCCCCACCCCCACTCCGGGCGGTCCACAGCAAAAGACGACCACGAACGGTGAGGCTGTCATTGGGCACACTGAAGCTCCAGGTCAGGCTGCCCCTTCAGTAATGAACAAGACAATCGCATCCTGTGGCGATCCCTCACTTCACGAAACTGGCACAACATTCTTTACCGATGGGACGTCAGGTTGGACTCAGACCTGTGCCAACAAAATGATGGCCGCTCGTCCCGCCGAGCCGGCTCCCGCCCCAGGCGATTCCTATTACGAGGGCTACAACGATGGCTATAGCGACGCACAGGACTACGACTACGGGTACGAGGAAGGCTACTGAGAGAATTAAGCTTCAGAAGCTCCCGATCCTGAGTTCTTTACGCTCTCGATACTCTGAAAATTCACGTTTGGAATCCGCGAGAATCGATCCTCGTCACAAGTCAGCACGATGATCTGATTGTCCCTACCCAGCGCACCGAGCACCTTGTTCATACTCTTCGACCGATCAGTATCGCTGAACCCCAGAACGTCGTCCAGGAAGATCGGCACACCGCTGCCATCGTGACCCACCAGCCGGGCAATCGCGAGGAGCTGCAGAATCTCCACCTGCTCCTGTGCACCTCCAGAGAGCTGTTCTTTGTCCAGACGCACACTGCCGATTGCGCGGCTTGAAACTTGGAACTTCTCGTCCACATCCAGATCCACATCGCTGCCGAAGACCATCCCAGAAAGCTTATTCAGAGCCTTTCGATAAGGCTCGGAGTACTTCTCCTGCATCCGCTTCCGCGATGCCTGAACCACCTCGTGCAACAGCTCCGCAGCATCCGCTTGCCTGCGCAATCTAGTAACCACACCCTTAAGGCGCTTCACCTCCGTTTCTGCTCGCTCCTTCGTATCTGCAGAGCCCCGAGCCTGTCCAAGCTTCGCATTCATTGCAGCGATATTCACACGGCATTCCTGCATTTGCTGACTGAGCATATTCAGCCGGCTTTGTGCCCCGTCGAGGCTTGCCTGCGCATCCGTAACGTCCCCAAGCTCTCCCACTTCTCGGCGCTTTGATTCCAATTCCGAGCGCGCCACTTCCACGGCCGCAATTGCCTGCGTTCGTTTCGTGCGTAGGTCTTCATCGGAGTGACGTTGACGAGCCGCCTCCAGATTCTTCGATGTCGCATCCAACTGCTGCTGCAGGCTCTCAACCTTCGCCTCATGTTGGATTTTCCGCTCGATTGCGTCACTGTTTTGCAGTGAAAGTAGCCGCTCACTGGCCGCATCGCGATCCCGGGTCGCTACCTCCAAGGCAGCGGTGGCTTCCGCATCGTCGATAGTCCCATCAGGCTCCGCATTGGCGTCACTTCGCAAGCTACCGCAGCTCTTCCGTAGGTCTTCCAGTTCGGCAGTAAGGCTACTTACCAGACTGTTGAGGTCAGACATCGAGCGCTTGCCAAGAGTGGCCTTGAGACTGGCTCGCAGGTCACGCAGGTTCTCCTCCTCCTCGTTACGTGCTCGCACAGCGCGTCCGAATTCCTCCAAAACTTCAGCGCGGGAGTCCTCCAGATCGATGTGCTCGCGCCCAACTGATGAAAGCTCCGCATTGACCTTCTGTAGCGCCTCGGTGACCTTCAAGTCGAGGTTGCTGGAATCCTGCGCTGGAGTCACACATACTTGGTATTCACCCAGCCCCACCGTCCATTCGGTGGTGACTTTCTTTTCCAGACCACCGTCCCCCAGTACCCTTTCCACCCCATCATCCACGACCGTGCCTCCGATCGGCCCGGTAATGTGCACGGCAGTCGCTCCGACATCGCGAATCTTGATCTGTGCTTCTAGATCCGAGATCGCTTCACGAATCCTCTGCTCCGCCTTGGGCGTTGCGGGGTCGCGATCTACCTTCTGTGCCAGCTCCGTGACCTTGGAGTCCAGCTCGATGGCATCATCGCGTTCCTCTGCAGCGCCATCCAGCTGCTCCTGCACCTCCGCTTCTTTCTTCAGCGCAGCAGCCAGCTTGGCACGCTTATCCGCCAATGCATAGGCAACATGGGCACTATCGAAGGCCTTCTGGGCTTCATTGCGCTCAGCCTGTTGTTCGTCGGCTTTCTTTTGGACGCCGCCAAGTTCCTCGGTCGCCGTCTTCAGTGACTGCTCCTGCTTCTCCAGCGCTGACTTCAGATTTTCCCGAGCTTCGAAGGCGTCGTCCCAACGCCCGACCTGATCGTGTTTCAGATCCAACTCGTTTTCCAAGGTGCGGAGAGTCTCCGCAACCTTCTTGGCGGCTTCCAGCCGCTGGACGCACTCGTCGTACTCCTTCTGTGCATCCGGTAGGTCGGCCTCCGCCTCCGCCCGCTGGGTCTGCAGGGATTCAATGTTGCGAATTGTCCCTTGAGCGTTGTTGTAATCACTCTCCGCAGTTGCCAGAGCTTCTTCCGCACTAGCAAGTTCCGCCTCGGCCTTCGCCAGTTCTCCCCTGGAGTTTCGATTGCTTCGCCGATCCCGTAACTTCCTGTCCTCTTCGTCGATCAGGCGAACCAGTCTCTCTGCTGCTCCCTGATCGTCTTCACGGATGCCACCAACGGCGCCTACTGTGGCGTCATGAGCCTCACTCCCTTCCCCCACAGCGCGATCACCGGCAGTTCGAAGAGCTGAAGAAAGGGCGGGAATTGCAGTGAAATCTAGGGCATCCAAGCGTTCGCCCTGACTGACGAACAGCGCCTCGCGCAGCGCAGAATCTATGTTCTCGTTTAGTAGCGCGTTGAACTTTTCCATCGCAGCGACACCGTCGTAGTTACGTACGGAAGGACGCAGCACATCCAGCTTCGTTTTCTTTTTCTCGAAGTCCTTGGTGTACTCCACCTGGTACTCGCCAAGGCGCATGCGGGCGGTGATTTTCGGTTTTGAGCCTCCACCTACGGGGAAAAAGACACTAACCTTCCTGGAACCTGTCGAAACCTTCCAATCGGAAAGCAGCAACCCAAAGGCATTCATCAAACTGGATTTGCCGGCCTCGTTACTGCCGTAAACAACGGTCACTCCCGTCGCTTTAGGAGTGAAATGGGCAGAGCTGATACCTGCAAAGTTGTAGACTTCCAGGCTTTCCAAGACAAAGCTGGCCTGGTTAGAAGTTGTCATCTTCCTAAACCGTTCCTCTCCCCTAGTTGCCCTTCTCCGCGTGCTTGGCCAGCCGCACCAGCAAGCGCAGTGCATCCTGTGCACACTGGGATTTCCGCACCTGCTCTGGATCCTTACTCTTGATTTCGGCTATTGCCTTGAGTTCATGTGCTGCCTCACCAATAAAGCCCTGACCCAGCAGCCCTTCAGATAGCTCATCCTCATCGGGAATAACGTGCACATCCATTAACCGATCGCGTTCATATAGAGCTGCGAAGGTCGGCTTAAGTTTGGCTACTCGTTCATCCAAGTAAGCAGCATCGTGAACGGATAGCATCCCCTCCAGCGAGTATTTGATAACGGTGGTGCGCTTGGCCTCGATAGCTTCCAACCGCCCCAGGAATTCATCGATATCCTCCGTTGAGTTCACTGTCGCGGCCACAGCCCTCAACGTCCACCCTCCCACCGGAATCTCTTCAACCTGCACCTGTGCCTGCTGCTCGGGGCGCGCCGGATCCACTGCAATGTCCACCACCAGCACGTTGCCAGAGTTCGATTCACCTCGGCCGTCCTCATCAACGAAAGCCGTGGCCTCGTGCGCACCGGAGTACCACACTCGTGCCTGGGTGCCGTCTGCATCTAGCGGCATCGTCGAGTGCGTATCTCCTAGCGCCACATAATCCACTTTGCGATCACGGCAGGCCTGGGCTGCATTGTCCACGTCGATGCAGTCGAGATCGTCTTTTTCACCAAAAGAGCTCACCCCACCATGCCCGACCAGTACTCGAATGCCTGCCCCCTCTATCGGCTCTAGCCCGCTCAGAGCGGCTGCAACCAGATCCTGTTCTGCGCTTTTCCCCTGCAGCGGCGCTCCCACGATTTCTAAGGTCGCACTCCCCTCGCGGGCTCCGTCGGAGTTCGGCACCGCAATTGGCTGTGTGTCCTTGAGGACGAAAACGTTCGTCAACTCGTCGAATTCCTCCCTGTGGTACACGCTCGCCGCGTCCAGCGGATCGTGGTTACCAGGCAGTAGAAAAACGGGTACCGCTGAGCCTTTCAACACGTCGATGGCTCGACCGTAGATTTCTGGTTTCAGCAAGTTATTGTCAAAAACATCGCCTGCTACCACTACTGCGTCGCATTCCTTTTCCCGTGCGAGCTCTAGCAGCTTCTCAATCGTAGATAGCCGCGATTCATCAAAACGCGACTGCGCCTCAGCACTTAAGTAATGCCTCTGCATCCCCAGTTGCCAGTCCGACGTGTGCATAATCCGCGCCCGGTGCGCGGACATTGCCGTCATTGGTTGTGCCATGTCTTCCGCTACCTGTTCTTCCCGATCTCGTCGCTTTAATCGCGATCTATTTCGCCGTTTGTTCGTTCCGCTGCGTGATCCGTCGCTCTGTCACTTGCCTCGCCCGTAGTTCTATCAGCCATGTCGGACAACCTAGTTTTATAATAGAACATAGGTTCGGATTTCTCGAGAGTTTCAAAACAAACTTCCAGCTCATGCGTCGCTTTGAGCTGATCCACCGCATGCCACGCGACCGAACGCATAGCCTCATTCAGCGCCTTCTGGTCCCCCTGTTCCAACCCGGATTCCCAACTCAACGGCTCCCAATCGACCGGCTCTGCCGCGGTGCCCCAAAACTCTGCCGAGTCCACCTGTTCTGACTGTTGTTCCCGCACCGTTCCGGCATTGCGCGCCTGAGGCTGCTTTCGTGGCGACGCCCCCACACCCCCGTTGCTCCAGCCCTGCACCGGGCGCAGCAGCTCCTGCGCATTCAGCCCCCGCCATCGCAGCAGAATACTGGGGTCCTTTTCCAGTCGCTCCGCAGCAGAATAAGCCAATGCCACCACGTGCTTGCAGATCGCGGACTTATCCGGGCATGTACAGCTCACTCGATTGACATGCCCGGGATGCAATAGCACTGAAGCCACATCCATACCCGGCGCGCCACCGTCCAGGATGGAACGAATATGCGAGCTATCGGAAAGCATCTCATCGTATACGAAGTCCCGCTGCCGATCCGTGAGTTTGCGCAGGTGAATCGAAGTTTCAAAAGGCTCCAGCTGAGAACCGTCAACAAGGCCGGCAACCACGTTCTCGGCAAACTCCACGCTCAGTACCTTGCCACCCCGGAAGTATTCCCGGCCACGCGCCAAGCGCCCCGAGTCCGTAGCTTTCGATACAGCCTCCATTAACTGCGAGCTTGCCCAGCTATCTTCCCCACGAATATGCGTGCCATGGGCATCCCGCAGCCGGTCCATCTCCTGGCGTCGCTTAGCCCCAAAATCGGCGAGCACCACATTTTCGCCCCATGTCGCGTCTGTGCGTGAGCGCCTTCTCGGTGGTTTGCTAACCATCGTTTTCCTCCAGCTGGGTGGACTCGCGCAGCTGAAGCAGTTCGCTCAGCTCGGCATCGCCAAGATTGGCGATCCAGCCCTCGCCTGCGCCGACGATATCGCCCGCCAGCTCGCGTTTGCTCATAATAATGTCGTGGATTCTCTCGTCGATGGTGCCCTGTACCACCAGCTTATAAACCTCCACGGACTTGTTCTGTCCAATTCGGTAGGCACGGTCGGTGGCCTGATCCTCAACGGCTGGGTTCCACCAGCGATCGATATGGATCACCACCGACGCCTCGGTCAGCGTGATGCCGGTGCCGCCTGCCCGCACCGAAAGGATCATAATCGGCGGTCCGTCCGCACTCTGGAAATCGTGAACCATCCGCGTGCGCTGTGTGCGCGACAGCCCGCCGTGCAGCACGGGTACCTCCACACCAAAGGTGGCCTCCAGCTCTGGTGCTAGCATCTTTCCAAACGTCGGGAACTGCGTGAACATCAGCACCTTTTTGCCTTCTTCTAGGGCATTGTCGGTGATTTCAAAGATGCGCTCGATCTTCGCCGAGCGATGTTTCCCCTCGGCCAGGATCCCCGACCCGTCGCCTGCGTAGTGTGCCGGATGGTTACAAATCTGTTTGATCTTCACCAGCGCCCCCAGGATATTCGCGCGCCGTTTGCCACCGGGTAGCTGCAGGCGCATCTCCATATCCTTAATGAACGACTCGTATAGCGCAGCCTGCTCCCTGGAAAGGGGAACGCGCTCCACAATGTCTTGCTTCTCCGGCAAATCCAGCCCAATCGCCGCATCGTCCTTCAACCGACGCAAGATAAACGGCTGAACCAAGCCTCGTAGCCTGCGCTTCGCTTCGTCATCTCCATAGCGCTCGATGGGTATAGCCAGGCGATTTTGAAATGCCGCTGCGGATCCGAAGATTCCGGGATTCGCGAAATCCATGATCGCGTACAGATCACTCAACCGGTTCTCCACCGGCGTACCCGTTAGCGCAATATGCGTGGCCGCTGGCAGGGAGCGCACTGCCCGGGACTGTTTTGTCGCCGGGTTCTTGATCGATTGTGCCTCGTCGGCTACCACCCTGCCCCACTGAACCTGCTGGTATCGGGCGGTATTGCGCGCCACTCGACCGTAAGTTGTCACCACCAGATCCGGTCGCTTCATTCCGCCTTCCAGCCCTTGGATTGTGGCGTCACCAAATTCTTTATCGTCCAACAACCCCGAACCGTGATCGACTAAGACCTCCAGACCCGGCACATGCAATGCAGCCTCCGCACGCCAGGCTTCCACAACTGTGGTGGGTGCCACGACTAAGGTGGGGCCTTCACAATCGCCAGCCTCGCGCTCCCATGCCAGTAGTGCCAGCACCTGCAGAGTCTTTCCCAAGCCCATATCATCGGCCAGAATCGCGCCGATGCGGTGGCGGTGCATCCAAGCCAACCAGTTCAAGCCCCGTCGTTGATGGTCGCGCAGTGTGGTCTTTACAGCGGCAGGCACGTCTACGGGCTCAGGCGGATCCAACTGCGCTTCACCGTCCAGCAGCCTTGCGACCCATCCGTCGGCTTCCACGCGAAACTCGTGGTCAGCATCCACTATCTCAGCGGCGCTCAGCAGATCGGCTTCTAGGATGTCACGCACGCTCACAGTGACATCTCCAACAGCTTTTTCCTTTTTATCCTGCTGTTTCGTAACCTGTGCAAACCACTTGCGCGCAGCCACGAGGGATTCCTGATCTAGGAATACGTACTCGCCGTTGATGCGCACAATCGCCTCAGCCGCGTTCAGCAGCTCTTGGCGCGTCGCCTCGTCGAGCCCCTCGCCGGCACCGTCAGCGCCATCAGCGTTACCCAGGCTGACCTCCCACGAGAAGTTCATCAGCTGATCCATGCCTAGCTTGCCAGCACCCGGCCCCTGGCCAACCGGCGTGGCTTTAGCCTTGACCCGCGGTCGCACTTTGCCCCACCCGCGTGGAATCATCACCCCGAACCCAGCCTTACGCAGCGCCGCCGCCCCGTGCTCCAGGAAGCTTGCCAGCTCGGAGATCTCCAGACTCGTCCCCAAGGTCGGCTGTTCGCTCGGCAGCTCTTCTGGACGCCACCATCTCCGCCCCTGCGGATTCGCGCCCATGTTGAGCCATGCCAGGAGACTGCGCAGATGCGGTTCGAAATCCGGCCATACATCTCCGGCACGATTGAGACCGCGGATGATCCTTACTTTTAACTCTTCGCCCACAGTGGCAGGGTTGATTGGCTCAGCAGGGCCACCATTCATCGAATGGGCTATTTGCAACCACCACGACGGTGCTACGGTCACATCGTCCTCACCCGCACCCTTTTGCTCGTCGGTTTGTTCCACTTCGGAGGGGGTCGACAACAAGAACAGCAATTGTCCAGCCTCCGCCTCCGCTTCCCGCCGCCACTGTCCCAGGCTGGCTACGGTGCTGGCTCCGCCTCTTCGAGTTGCCGTTCCCGTAGCGAGGGCGCGCACGAAAACCGACGTGAACTCCATGGGCTCGCGGCGCAAATGTGCCACGGCAATCCAGTGGGCGAACTCATCGGCCAGGCGCTCCACCACATCTTCTCCCCCGTTGCGCGTCAACACCCCGGGCACGCGTTCGCGGAACTGCTGCAACACACGCATGTGATCACCGGCGGGCGAAAGAGTCCAGCGTGGGAACCACTGATCGTCTACGCGCTCCATGCGCATCATCACACGCCCGGCAAGCACTGCTTCTTCAACGAAAGCACAGAGTTTCATAAGGAATTTAAGCTCCGGGGCAAACCCATCAATCAGTCCGACCTTAGAGGCAGTTTCTTCGATTGCATTTTTATGCGCATATTCACATAACTGCCCCATTAGAGCGACCGATTCTTCGGGGGTCAAAGCTACCGCGGGTACCGGCAATTCCTTCACCCTTCCCCGTGGCGTAGAAAGCCAGATTCCTCCCCGATTACGCCAGGGGTGCATCCCCAGAATATCCATACAAACCGCTGGTAGATCCCCCATTTCCAGCTCGTCAATATCCATTACCACCCCATGCCCCTCGACACGCTCCACCCACAACCACAGCCCGCCTGAAGTTGGTGCAACTACGTGCATTTGATGCGTGAATCCCATGCTGGAAGTTTTACCATGTACGCCGGACACCCCTCGAAGCGCGACTACGTCCGCTAACGTGGATGTCGAGTTGTGCGCGTCACACTTGCGCGCGCCTTCTACACTTCGGAGCACAGAGAGCCCGAAAGCTGACGTATAGAACTTATACATTCAACTTGAGGAGATGACTGTTCGTGGCTGACCAAACATGGTTTGTCATAGCCATGGTGATCTATCTGATCGTCATGCTGCTGATTGGACTTTATAGTTTCAACCAGACCGACGAGTACGAGGACTACATGCTCGGCGGACGAAACCTACACCCCTTCGTTGCCGCCTTGTCCGCTGGCGCCTCCGACATGTCCGGCTGGCTCCTTATGGGCCTGCCTGGCGCGCTGTACATGCTCGGATTCTCCGAGATGTGGATGGCCATCGGCCTCCTCGTCGGCGCTGCGGTCAACTGGATCATTACCGCACCTCGCCTGCGCTCCTACACGGAAGTGGCGAATAACTCGATCACTATCCCCTCCTTCTTGGAGAACCGCTTCCACGATCGCAGCCACTTCCTGCGTATCGCTGCGGGCATCATCATCCTGGTGTTCTTCACCTTCTACGTGTCCTCCGGCATGGTTGCCGGTGGCCGCTACTTCGAGTCCACCTTTGAGGGCGACTACTTGACCGGCATGATCATCATCGCCGCCGTCACCGTTGGCTACACCTTCGTCGGCGGCTTCCTGGCTGTGTCCTTCACTGATACCGTCCAGGGCTGCATCATGTTCGTCTCTCTGCTGCTGGTGCCCATTATGGCGCTGCTGCACATGGATGACCCGGGCGCTATCTGGACTTACCAGCTTGAGAACGCATATGGTCTCGAGTCCATCGAACCCAACCCCGACTGGTTCTCCCTGTTCACCGGCGTATCCTTCGTCACCATCATCTCCAACCTGGCATGGGGCCTGGGCTACTTCGGCCAGCCACACATCATCGTGCGCTTCATGGCACTGCGTGGCCCGTCCGATGCTCGCGCAGGTATGCGTTACGGCGTTGGCTGGATGTTCCTCTGCCTGGTCGGCACCGTCATGGTTGCCATCATCGGCCCGGCTTTCTTCGGCATGGATCCTTCCATCGCAATCACTGACCAGGAGAACTTCGAGACGATCTTCCTGGACATGGGTCGCATCCTGTTCCACCCACTGCTCGCAGGCCTGATCCTGACCGCCGTGCTGGCCGCGATCATGTCCACGATTTCCTCCCAGCTGCTGGTTGTGTCCTCCGCTCTGATCGAGGACATCTACAACGGCCTTATCAACAAGAACGCCTCCGACCAGTCCCTGAAGAACCTCTCCCGCATCGCCGTGCTGGTTGTTGCCCTGCTGGCTGCATTGATTGCACTGAGCCCGGACTCCGGAATTTTGGGTCTCGTCGAGTTCGCCTGGGCTGGCTTCGGCGCTTCCTTCGGCCCGGTCATCCTGGGTGCACTGTTCTGGCGTCGCCTGAACGCCGCAGGTGCAGCCGCTGGCCTGGTCACTGGTGCAATCGTCGCCTTCCTCTGGGGTGGCCTGCCACAGTTCGGCGTCATCGACAAGCCATTCGACCTGTACGAGATGATTCCGGGCGTTATCCTGAACGTGATCGTCATGGTCGCCGTAACCCTGATGACCAAGGCTCCGTCCAAGGAAATCACCGATACCTTCGACCAAGCAATCAAGCTGTCCAAGGTTGCTGCCAAGAAGGATATCGACTTCGAGGAAGCCGCAGAGGTTGCCGCCAAGTAGCCTTCGCAGGCTAACCGCCCAAAATAGGGGCGAACCTTTCTAGCGTCGCTGCAGTATAAAGCTGCATGCGGCGCTTTTTCTTTTACTCCCTCCACCCTTCCCCTTTCACCTCCTACTGCTTATTTCTGGTTGTACTGCTATTTGGGGTTTATTGGGTGGTGACGCCACATTCTTCCCGCCCGCAGGATCAGCGCACCGTCGCAGAGTACCTACAACACATTCACCAGATCCCCGCCCGACCACGGGTACTGGGATATTCTCGCGATCGCTTCGGCGATGGCTGGGGGATGCAGGTCACCGAACTTGGCACTTGCGATACGCGGCACCTGTTGCTGGTGCAAGCATTCGGGGGCTCTACTGGAGGGTGTGCGAGTACTCGCGGAAGAGACGGGGCAATGGAGCAAGGGGGCGTCGATCCCTATACGCACCGCACGATGAACCGCCATAACGTCGATGTCGACCATATCGTTCCGCTGGCTGCTGCATGGGATCTGGGCGCTTATGCATGGCCGGACGCACGTCGCCGAGAATTTGCGAACGATACGTTGCGCAACCTGGTACTCACAGCGTCCGAGGTCAACCGGGAAAAGTCAGACTCGACCTTGAGCGAATGGCTGCCTCCGGTGAATCAATGTGGCTACTGTGCACGCTTTATTCGGGTGATCGGTGAATATGGTCTTGCGATGACTGTGGCGGATTTGCAAGCCGCCCGAGATGCCTGTGACTTGTAGTCCACATCAGCGAACAAAGATTTTAGGCTAAGGCACTTTCAAAAGGCCCGTCAAAGTGACAAGTCACCAATCAATCTGCCAGAGTAGGAGGCATGTCTACCCTTATTGTTGCACTTCACGTTCTGACAGCGATCCTGCTGATCGGCCCCGTAGCGATTGCTTCCTCCATGTACGCGCCCCAGTTCCGCAAGGCACAATCCGGTGATCCCGCGGCCGTCGGCGCGCTGCGCCTGGTGCACCGCATCACCCGCTCTTATGGCTTTGTTTCCTTGCTGGTCCCGGTGCTGGGCTTGGTCGCATTCTTCACTGTCGATGGTGCGATGAAGAACCATGCACTGCACTTCGCCCTACTTTTGGCCATTATCGCCTGGGGTGTGCTGATTACCCTGGTTATCCCCCGCCAGCGCCAGGGTTTGGTGGTCTTGAACGCTGTGGAGGCTGGCGACGCCCCTGCCTCCGAGGCTGAGACTGCCAAGGCAACTAAGGCAGACGCCTCTAAGATCCCAGGACAGGCTGCTATGTTCGCCGGCATCTTCAACCTGCTGTGGCTAATCACAGCGATCCTGATGTTCTTCTAAACCCCAAGGGTTTCAAAAAATCCCGCGCAGATGCTTTTCAGGCAACCTGCGCGGGATTTTTGTATAGCTATCCGGCGCTGTAGACAGACTGCGCAGACACGAATCGCGCGTCGATGTCGCTGGATCAGGAATCTGTTAAAAGCAATAATTCCCATTACGGAAAACGTCCAGGTCAGAGCGTCGCCAAAATTCTCTTCTTCGCGAGAGGCTCGGCAGATTCACGATATAACGACATTTCTGCCCCGGACCCCGGACACCCCCGATGCCCTGACGCTACAACCTCCGCCTTAGCGGCGTCCGCCGCGGTGGCCGCGCTCTCCCTTGAAACCGCGTCCGCCGCGATCATCACGGTCATTACGTCCACGACCGCCATTGCCACGGTGGTCACCACGGCCGTTCCGCTCGTTTCGGTCATTCCAATCATCCCTGCGATTGCGGCCTCCACGTCCACCGCGATCATCACGGTCACCACGGTGGCCGCCACGTCCACCGCGATCGCCGAAGTCATTGCGATGCTGACGCTTGTGGCTCCCCGGACGACCAGTCGGAGCACCGGGATCCGGCTCAATATTGATCAGCTGGCCAGAGACGCGGGTTTGGTCCAGTGCGTGGAACACTTCCATCGGTAGATCCGCCGGCAACTCCACCAGGGAGTGCTCGGCAAAAATGCTAATTCGACCGAAGTCGCGGGAACTCATGCCGCCCTCATTTGCCAGTGCACCAACGATCGCACCGGGGCGCACACGCTGCCGGTGCCCCACCGACAGGCGGTATACAGCAAGCTCCTTACCATTGCGATCCTTAATGCGCGGAGCTTCCTTATTGAAGCGCTCGTCGAAAGGCTTATATGCTCCGCCTCCGCTACGGGAATCGTCACCGTAGCGATCGTCGCGACGGCGACGCGGACGCTCCTCCTTCGGCTTCTCCTTCATTAAGAAGTCCTCACCAGCCTGCAACTGCGCAGCCAAGGCAGCGGCGATATTCGCCAACTCCACCTCGTTAGACTCCGAGAATTCCTTCACCAGATCACGGAAAATACTGATCTGTGGGTCGGCCAGCGACTCAGTCAGGCTATCGCGGAACTTCTCCTTGCGAGCCTCATTCACCGCGTCCACAGTCGGCAGCTCAATCTCATTCAACCGAGACTTCGTTGCCCGTTCGATGGCCTTCAACAAACGACGCTCACGGGGCGTCACAAACAAAATTGCGCGGCCCTTACGGCCTGCACGTCCCGTACGGCCAATGCGGTGCACGTAGGATTCCGTGTCGTGCGGAATGTCGTAGTTGAACACGTGTGTGATGCGGTCGACGTCCAGGCCACGAGCAGCAACGTCCGTCGCTACGAGAATATCCAGACGACCGTCCTTCAGCTGATCCACAGTGCGCTCGCGCAGATTCTGCGGAATATCACCATTAATTGCCGCAGCGTTAAAGCCGCGAGCACGCAAACGCTCGGCCAGCTCCTCGGTCTCGTTCTTGGTGCGCACGAACATGATCATGGCCTCGAACTCAGTGACTTCGAGAATCCGGGTCAGCGCGTCCAGCTTGTCCCGGTGGCTAACCAACAGGTAATCCTGCTCGATGTTTTCACTCGTCCGCTGGGCGGCCTTCACCGTGATTTCCTGCGGATCATTCAGGTACTGCTTCGACAGACGGCGGATGCCAGAAGGCATCGTCGCGGAGAACAAAGCCACCTGCTTTTCGCTGGGGGTATCTTCCAGGATGCGCTCAACATCCTCCTGGAAGCCCATGTTCAGCATCTCGTCTGCCTCATCAAGCACCATGAAGCGGAGCTCGGAAATATCCAAGCTGCCCTTCTCCAAGTGATCAATCACACGACCCGGGGTGCCCACCACAATGTGCGCACCGCGTCGCAGACCAGAAAGCTGCACTCCATAAGCTTGCCCACCGTAAATCGGCAGCACGTGAATACCACCCAGGTGCTCAGCAAAAGACTGGAAACTCTCTGCGACCTGCAGAGCAAGCTCGCGGGTCGGTGCCAGCACTAGAGCCTGGGGATGACGCTTCGACACGTCAATGCGCGACAGAATCGGCAGCGCGAATGCCGCGGTCTTTCCGGTGCCGGTCTGCGCAAGGCCAACCACGTCGTGGCCTTCCATCAGCACTGGAATCGTTTCTGCCTGAATTGGGGAAGGTACTTCGAAGCCGACCTTCTTGACTGCAGCTAGTACGTTATCGGGCAATCCCAGCCCGTTGAAAGAGCGCTGCTGCTCTTGGTTGTCCTCTGGAACTTTCACTTCAGCGTTCTCAGACTCCACTGCTTTATCAGTCGCACCTTGTGGCTCTTGTGGCTTTTGATTATCCACGGCAGAATCCTGGGAAGGATTCTCCGAGATGCCACCCTGCAGTTCATTCTGAGATACCCGCTCGTCATTGACCGGCTGGTTTACGTCGCCGGTGACGTTTTCAGTATCACTCATCGCTGTCCAAGCCTACGCCCACTTGAGCGATAAAGCGATTCACTGCGCACAGTCACTCCCCTGGCCTTTATCGCAGGTCTTCCCACAGTTCTGTAGCACTCCCGCGGTACTTATTCCGTTAGCTTGGAAAGTACGAAATTTGCAGCTCGCTGGCCGCTGCGCAATACGCCGTCGATGCTCGGCGTGGCATGCTGAGCGCCCGCCAAAGCAATGCGACTTCCCTGGAGCTCGCGGTCGCCCAGATTCTTACCTATGCGTTGCAAACCTTTTGGTCGGATCAGCGGGATGGCGTCGATAAACGATTGTTCGGCAACTAGCTCCCAACTGGAGGAATCGACGCCGAATAGCGAACCCAAACCGCGCTGCACTTCTGCAACCGACGGCACCTGCGAGGGATTTCCGCCCTGTGGATGCACATGATTGCAGGCCACCAAGTGCTGTCCCGGCGCATAACCGGGTGCAACTGCTGTAACTTCCGTAGCGGAGGTAATGGGTGTCTTACGCGTGCCGTCGACAGTCATTAGTCCTTCGGCGATCACGGGTTCTTCGGAAATAAACCACCAAGAAGACACGCTGGTGGTGGGCACCTTCGGCGACCCCAACAATGCAGTTTCGTGCCGTGGATCGACGGCGACGATCACACGGGAAAAGTGCTCGGTTACCTCTCGATCAGTCACTGCACGAGAGGTCTCAGGGTGGTTACCCCCTGCCCCATTTGTGCCATCTTCTGCGGATTCCCCGACCGTGATCAGCACCCCATCGCCAGTTTCTTCGATGCTTGTCACCGGCGAGTTAAGGCGGAAATCCGCACTAGGCACTCGGGCCAGCGTTGTCGCCAGATCCCCCATCCCATTTTCCAATACGGCTAGGTTGCCTCGCAGCATCGTGCCGATCATCCATTTAGCGAAGATCGCAGAGGACTCACCCTCGGAGTCAAAGAGGAATGCCCGCAGCAGCGGATCAATCGCCACACACCGAGTGCGTCGGTGCACACCTCGCTGGTCAAGAGACTCACAAACTTTTACATCTTCATCGATGTGGCGCTGTTTGATCTTTCTAAGTTCCAGACTGGAGCGATGCGAAAGCTCAGACTTCAGCCATCGACGCAGCGCCACAAGGTCGCGGAATGATAGCGCACTACGCACATTGGAGCGCATCAGGCTGGGGATCAGGTGGGGAGCGCGGATGGGATCGCAGATCAGGGCCAATCCGTCCTCAGTCAGAGTTTGAATAGCCGGTTGAAAATTGCGGATCCCCAAGGATGAGTACTCTCCCGGCTGCAGAATCTCTTTTATTGAGGGGTACCAAGAATTGAGGGTTTGCAGGCCGTGGTCAACGGTTATCCCGTCAATCTTTTCGGAACGTACACGCCCACCCAGCCGATCACTGGCCTCGAAGACAGTGCATTTCACGCCACCCTTATGCAGGGTTCGTGCAGCCGCTAGCCCAGCCAGCCCACCGCCTACGATCGCCACGCTACCCGGTGCGCTGTGTGTCGCCTCCGCCATGTCGCTGCTCCCGAAAACCGTCGTTTCTTTATCGCTGTTGCCAGCTAATTCTTCGCCCATGCTATCGCACAAAACGTCGCGGACTATCGCGTGCCACACCTTCCTAGTTTGGTACATGTGTTCTATTCTTGTTCTAGGTGACGCCACCCTGTCCACCTCACTACCTAAAGTGCACCCATGAACAAAGACCACCGCTGACGGGTATCCATCACGAATGTCCCCCCACTACCCGTCCCCGACTACAAGGAAGTGAGTCAACATGAAGTCCCGTATCACCACTCAGCGCGCCCCCATGAGCACCTCCAATATTCGGCGCTTCAACCTGAGCGAACCTCATAGAGCCGCCAACGAAGCTCGCGGAATGCTGCGGCATCCGCGCAGTCTCATCCGCATTACACCTGGTTGGCGCGCTCCCCGCTTTGCGTTGCGAGCGGGTGGCTCCACTGCGCTGGTCCATGTTTCACGGCGCAGAATGTCGCCGTTGATGTGGCGCCGACTGAGTCAGCAGCAGCCGCCAGAAGGAGAAGATCTGTTCCTGGTCACGGTCTCCGTGGAATGTCCGAAGTGGATGACTAGCGAATCAACTCGGCTACTGGAGCTCACGCTCGGCCGAGCATGGATCGTGCGGGAAGATCCGCAGGAGACCCGTGATCGCCACAATCAAGCGCAAGTTAGCTTGACGTGGCATGGGTTGATGACTCAGCGGGATCTGCTTTCAAAGGAAGGCTCTACCCCACGAGCTGCCTAACGGCACTCACCCTTTAACGCTTTTCTTCAGCGTCGTCCTCTTCAGCGACAGTGTCTTCGTCGTCTTCGTCGTCTTCGTCATTGCCATCGTCGAAGTAGTCATCATCGAAGTCGTCGTCCAGCTCGTCTTCGAGGTCTTCAGGGAAGTCCTCAGCGAAATCCTCGTCGTCCGCCTCGAAAAGGGGGCGCATTCCGATCTCGTCGTCGAAAGGAACCAGCAGTTCCTCCCACTCAGTTGCCTGTACCTGCGCCACTGCCAACGCATCGAAGAGCTGATCGAAGTCCTTGAACGTTCCCAGTTCAAGGACTTCCTGGGTCATCTCAGCGGCATCTTCCAACACGTTTCGGTACATGACTTCACGCTCGAAATCAGTCAGGCTTTCATCGCCTTCCAGCTCCGCAACTGCCTGATCAACCAGTTCGTCGTAATCCTCACCGAAGGTCACAAAAGAGACTGTTGCCTCTGGCTCATCAGTACCGGAACCCAATAGCACCGTGAGCAGAGACCCATTGCCCACTTCCGCACGAACCATCATTGGTTCGATTAGATCCTGCTCAAACTCCAGGTCAGAGATCCGATCATCTGTCCCCTCAAGAAGGTCGTGCAGCACGGTAATGCACTGGTCGGTCGCAATATACTGTGCGACTACCGCAACCGCCGCCTCGACAGAAAACACCACGCCAACAAGGCTGGCTTCGAACTCCTCGATGCCCGCTTCCTCGTCCAACTCCCCCTTAGCCATAAACACATTCGCCGAGTCAATCCCCGCCGTCGTGCCGGTTTGCTCAATCTGCTGGAACTGAATTTCCAGTTCCGGGGCGATGGGCACGAACAACATTCCGTCATTTACTCGCGACTCAATGCCCTCAGTATCCAGCGCTTTAGCAATATCCTCGTAGAAACCCACAGCCAACGTCTCCTAGTGTTTTAGAGGTGTTTGAGAGGTGTTTTAGCCCAGAGCGACACGTGCATTCCGTGACTTGGGCACCATAGTAACCCGATCCGCTCCACCGCGTGACCTGTGCGCGCTTCCCTAGCGCCCCGGGCGCGGCATGGCCACTGAACTCTCGTCGCCATCCCACCCCCGCATATCGAATTTCTCCCACACTCGGCGGAACTGTGCCCGCGGGTCCTCCTCCATCCGCATCTCCCGCTCAAATACTTGGGTTGCACGGCACTCCAACGAATAAGGTTCCCACCCGGGATGTGCATCCCAAATAAACTTCTTCCAGGCCCTTTGCATATGCCCTGAAACCACGGCCATCTCATCGCCCAGCACGAAACTGGCTTTCGAAGACTTTGCGTCACCAAAAAGAGCCGATAGTTCCATCGAATGCATCGCCCCAACCCCCAAACGCCGCAGCATTGCCGGCGCATAGTCAAAGCGGTACATCCACACCGGCGCACCAGCGCTGTGGTGTAGCTCCGCAAGGCGAACGGACTGCGCCCAGAACACAGCGTCAGTAAGCATCTGCGCGAAAACACCGCGGCGCCCTACGTCCCCATAAGCCGCTTCAATTTCCGCAGCTAAAGCAGGGTCGTGTGCACGTAGCATCGTCCGAGCGGCTCGCAGCCGCGCAGATTTTGAAAAGAACAGGATCTGGGCGGCAGACAACTCATCGTTATTCGTTCCAACCAGTAGCGGAAGCTGTTGCTGTTCAGCTTGCTCAAAAATGTCCAAAGGGTGCCGCACCAAGAGCTCACCATCAATGCCGATACCGAATGCAGCATTGAGCTCTCGCAGCCCACGCCCCTTCCACAGCATCTGCTGCCCGGCGCGCACCACATCAGCAAAGGCCAATGTGCGTAGCTCAGCGATCGAGGTAGTGCGTGGCACCAACCCGGAATACTGCGCCAATTTGCGCGCCCACAGGTTCGACTGTGCGTTTGTGTGCACACTCATCACCGGAGCGGATTGCAAAATTACCCGATGGAATAGCCCTCGTGCAGCAGGAATTGCCATGAGAGCTGCTGCGGACGTACCGCCGGCGGATTCTCCCATCAGCACTACATTGTCGGGGTCGCCACCAAAATTCGCAATGTTTGTTTGCACCCACTGCAGCGCCAGAATCTGGTCGCGGGTTGCCGGATTGGCCTCGCAGGTCGCAGCATCCGGCACGTCCAGGGAGCTCATGTCCACGTACCCCAACGCACCGAGCCGGAAATTCAATGCCACATAAACGACGTCCAATTCCTTAGCGAAGTTATGCCCGCGCAGCACCGCGGTGTGGGAAGCCCCTGCGAAGAACCCACCGCCGTGTAGGAACACGACGACCGGCAGTGTGTCGTTCGTGTCTGGCCGAACTATGTCCAGATTCAGGCAGTCCTCGTCGCCTACAACCTCGTCTTTCCAGTTGTAGCCCGTCTGCGGCGCAACGTTTCCATACTCGTGTGCGGACCATTCCCCCTGCCAGCGAACGGGGCGTGGCGCTGCCCAGCGTTCTGCGGCACCGAAGGGAATGCCTCTCCAGGTCCGCACCCCATCGACCTTTACGCCGTGGACGGTTCCACCGGTGGTTTCTACCCGCACGTCGTTTTTAGTCGTCATCTTCCGTTGTCATTTGTCTGCCCTGCTGTCTTTTGTTGTCCTTAAAAAAGGTTTCCCACCATACTATGCGGGTTCCTATGCCGGTTCCCTTTCAACCATTGGAGTTCAACCAGCAGAGAATTTCTCCCCTAGTCTTGGGTGCCATGGGAATTTTTAATTTCGGCAAGTCCAGCGGTCACCGCGACGAAGCCACCGCCACGTCAGAGCTCCTTCACCAGGCTCGGCAGGCGCCTTACCCCTCGGGCCCTATCGCGCGCCGTTTTTTCGGTGCGATCGATCGCACGGTTGCGGTACAAGAGCCGCTCATTCGGTCGTATGTGGCCAAGATCGAAAAGAAGCATGGTGACGCCACGCTTCAACACCGTCAGGAAGTCCTCGACGCGCACTTTAAGAACTTCGCCACGGGTTCGGGAGCGGGCACCGGTGGCGTAGCGGCCGTACCGGGAGTCGGTACGTTGCTTTCACTGGCAGGAATCGCTGCGGAATCCGCACTGCTCGTCGAAGTTTGTGCACTATATGCCCTGGCCTCCGCAGAACTAAACGGCATCGACATCTCCAAGGAGGAGACTCGCCGCGCTGTTGTGTACCTGGCGATCTCCGGTGCCACGGCAAAGGAACTGGTGCAAGCACTGGCCGAGGACAGAACCTTCGGATCCCTAAAGGCAGCCAATAATCTGCGCGGTGCGCGCAAACTCCGCAACAGCAGCTCTGTTGAGTTGAAGCAAGCGAACAACGTCCTTGGACGCTTTGCCTTCCGCCAGGTACGCAAGCGCTTCGGCGGAGCGATGTTTAAGAAGGTTCTACCGTTCGGCGTCGGTGCCTACCTGGGCGCGAAGGCTAACCGCAAGATCGCAGAACAGATGATCGACAACGTTCATGTTTTTATTCGCGAGGCAGACGAGTTTTTCTAGCTGACTCTTCACTGACTTCAGCACTTCTGCACTAGGGTGCTGTCCCGAGCCCGCGTTAAAATCATCGGCGTGTTCAGAGTCATCCGAGAATCCGCCCGTCACCACCCTGGGCTGTTTACTGCCGTGGTCGTGTTCTCGGTGTTGTTGCCAGCCATAGAACTGCTTCTGCCGTTAATTGCAGGCGCTTCTGTGGATGGCAACACTCGCGCGATTGGCCTGCTGGTGGCTGTCGCTTGTGCGCGTTTCGTGGCGCAAGCTCTGCGCCGTTTCCTCTCTGGGACTTTTAGTGTGCGCACCCAACACAGTCTGCGCATCCGGATGTTTGAGGCAATCCAGTCCGTGGATGCCCAAGCGGCGCGCTCTTTCGGCACGGGGCAGGTCATTTCGCGCACGATTTCGGATCTCACGAAGGTGCAGGGCACTCTAGCGATGCTGCCGCTGATGGCGGCGAGCATGCTCGAGCTGGTGCTGATTTTCGCCGTCGTGCTGTGGATTTCCCCGCCAATTGCTGGCATTGTGGCGGTGCAGATCCCGCTCCTTTTCGCCGTCGCTTATGCCTCACGCACGCGCCTGTATGGGCCTTCTCTGGCATCCCAGCGACAAGCTGCGGTTATTGCGGAGCAGGTTGATCGCACTGTGTCGGGTGTGCAGGTAGTGAAGAGTTTCGCCCAGGAGCCACGTGAGGTCGCGCGCTATAGGTGGGAATCTGCACGGCAGTACGGCATTAATATGCGGGTGGGCAGGCTCAGCGCTATTTTCCAGCCTGCGCTGTCTGCTCTGCCGAACGTCGCTTTGGTAGCTGCAATCGGACTCGGTGGTTGGCTGGCCATGCGCGGAGCAATCAGCGTAGGCGATTTTCTCGCGGTATCAACTTTCATCACGATGCTTGCACGACTCGCTCGCATGGCGGCGGGGATGCTCGTGAACGTTCACGTCACCCAACCGTGTGCCGATCGTATCTTTGAAATTATTGACGCCCCGCCGCGTCCCATCGGCACGACTGCCATTCGGGAACCAATGGGGTTTGTGGGCAGTGTTCCCGTCACCGCCGGGCAGCCCCCGATACACCTGAATATTTCACCGTCCAGCACCGTTATCGTGGAGGGGCCTGTGGCCTCAGGAAAGACCCGTCTGGCACACGCTTTGGCGGGTTTGAGTACTGCCGATGCGGGGAATATTGAGGTCACAGTCTCCGGGAGGACAGGTTCAGTTCCGCTGCTGGATGTGCAGGAATCCGATCGCCCCGCGCTAATCATGGACGAGGCATTCCTCTATTCGGGAACGATCCGAGAGAATATTCTGCTCGGCTACTCAGCCACGGATGAGGAGGTCTGGGATGCAGCTCGCCTAGCCTGTGCCGATGCTTTCATCCGCGAGGCCGGTGGTCTGGATACCGTCGTCGGAGAACGGGGAATCACACTATCCGGCGGGCAAAGACAGCGCATCGCCATCGCCCGCGCGCTACTTCGCGAACCTCATTCCATCATCTTTGATGATGCCACCTCGGCCATAGACCAGGCCACCGAGGCGCAGATTTTGGCTAATCTGCGCGCCAGCATTTTCCGGCCTACCGTGATCTACATCAGCCACCGAGCCGATGGTGGTTTCCGGAATCCGGAACAGATCATCACCCTGCCCACTGCACAGCCAGATCAGACTGTGCAGCCCGTCGAGGCTGTGTCGACGACTGCTTCTACGGCGAACGTGGCTTTTTCTTCACCCGAGGCAGATGCGGATCCCTCCTCCTACACAGTGGACACCCCACGTATTGCTGAGATCCAGGACGAGGCTGGGAGATTCCGGCTGCGCACTCTGTTTGCGATGGTGCCAGGGCTCGTCGCTGCAGTGGTTGTCACATTGCTGCTGTCCTCGGCAGCTGACATCGCGCTCCCTTCTTTTATTCGCCACGCCATCGATCACGGTGTCGCGAACAATGACATGAATTCCCTGCTGCTCACCTGCCTGTGTGCATTGGCGGTGGTTGCACTGTCATGGGTAGCCAGCATTGCCAATACTTTGCTCACCACTCTCACGGGCGAAAGGCTGATCTTCGCCCTGCGCAACCGACTTTTCCGCCACATCACTGGGATGGATCTTCTGTGGTTCCACCGCCAGTCCAGTGGCAGGATCATGACGCGCCTCACGACCGATATCGACTCCCTTTCGAATTTCCTACAATCAGGTCTCTCCCAAACGATCGTGTCGGCAACGTTGGCGTTGGGCATCATCGGCATGCTGATTTCTACCGATCTGACCCTGGCCGGAATCGTCGCGCTTTTCCTTCCTGTCATTGTGGTGGCAACAATCATCTTCCGGATGATCTCCCGTCGCTTGTATACCCGAGCCAGAAGCCAGATCAGTCAGGTGAACGCGACATTCCAGGAGACCCTTATGGGCCTTCCCACCGGCCAGGCCTTCAGCTACGGGACGGCCCTTCAAAGCCGTCTCGAGGCAGAATCCCGTAAGTACCTTCGACTGCGTACCCAGTCACAGACCGCTGTGAGTTTGTATTTCCCTGGCATCAACCTTCTCACCCAACTCGCCCAAGCCGCGGTTCTCAGCGCAGGAACCTCACTGATCGCTAGCGAGCAGACCACAGAAGGCGCCCTGGTGGCGTTCAGCCTCTACCTGACGATGCTCTTTGGACCAATTCAGCAGCTCTCCCAGGTATTCGACCAATTCCAACAGGCAAGCGTCAGCGTCTCGCGCATCCGCGAACTTCTCAGCGAACGCCCAGCCCTTACCGTTTCCGCGGACGCAAAAGATCCGGCGTTTGTGAAAGGGCCAGCAATTCAGTGTGAGGGCGTCGTATATAAGTACGGCGAGGGCGAGCCCACCCTAGACATCACCCACACCTTCCGCGGCACCACGGCTGTGGTCGGTGCGACGGGTGCGGGGAAAACTACGCTGCTGCGGCTCATCAATAGGTTCATGGATCCGACGGAGGGGACGATCCGCGCGGATAATACGGACATTCGGGACTTCAACGTGCGTGGATGGCGGAGCTGCATTGGCACCGTGCCACAGGAACCACAGCTCTTCGAGGGCACAGTGGCCGAAAACATCGCCTACGGCGACAAGAATGGCGACAAAAATGATGACTGCGATCCTGCACTACGCAAAGAAAGAGCACGGACCGCTGTCGAACGCATTGGTGGAGAGAAGATCCTGCAAACGATCCCCGGTGGGCTCGACGCTGCCATTTCACCCGGCACCAATACCCTTTCGGCAGGACAAAAACATATGATCGCGCTTGCTCGGGCGGAGTACATCAGGCCGCCGATTATGCTGCTCGACGAAGCGACGGCAAACATCAATGACGACGAGGAAGCCCAGATTGTCGAATCGATCAACCGCGTTACCCGCGACCGCACCGCACTTATCGTCGCGCACCGCCTCCGCACCGCAGCAAGGGCCGACACCATCGTGGTGATGGATCAGGGCCGCATTGTCGAAATTGGAGAGCATAACAAGCTACTACAAAAAGGCGGAGCATATGCCGATTTGTGGAATGCCGCGCCAAGGCCGACAACCGGTTTGTAGTAGGGTGGAACGACGAGACTTAAAGCCATAAAGGAAAGAGGCGAGGACCTGCTGTGAGCAGTGCAAATTTCGGTCAAAACGAATGGCTGGTCGATTTGATGTACCAGCAGTATAAGGAAGACCCAAAGTCTGTCGACGCTGAATGGCGCGATTACTTTGAAAATAATTCCTCCCCCGTAAACGCGCCGGGCAACACCCAGGCTACGGCGGGCAACGGAGCACAGAAGACCACGGGCAGCCAGGGCGCTACCAAGAACACCGTCACCCCCACTCGGGATACGACGGCCGGTGGCAAGCAGCCGAAGGGATCTGCGTCCCAGAACCAGGACAGCAACGTCAAGCCAACCCCGAAGCGCACTGCACCGCCGGCTCCGAAGCAGCCGGTGGAAGCTCCAGAGCCGGGCAAGACCACCATTAAGGGTGCCGCCAAGGCCGTAGTTAAGAACATGGACATCTCCCTGGAGATTCCGACCGCGACGTCCGTTCGCGATATGCCGGCGAAGCTGATGTTCGAAAACCGCGCCATGGTCAACGAGACCCTGCGAGCCCGCGGCAGCGGCAAGATCAGCTTCACTCACATCATCGGTTATGCCCTGGTACAGGCCGTAAAGGCTCACCCGGACATGAACAACTCCTACGAGCTGGTCGACGGCAAGCCGACCCTCGTCACTCCGGAGCACATCAACCTCGGCCTCGCAATCGACATGGTTGGCAAGAACGGCCAGCGCTCCCTGGTGGTCGCCGCCATCAAGGAAGCCGAGAACATGACCTTCGGCGAATTTGTCGAAAAGTACGAAGACGTCGTTCACCGTGGCCGCGAAGGCAAGCTGACGATGGATGACTTCACTGGTGTGACCATCTCCCTGACCAACCCCGGTGGCATCGGCACCCGCCACTCCGTGCCGCGCCTCACCAAGGGACAGGGCGCCATCATCGGCGTAGGCTCCATGGACTACCCCGCCGAGTTCGCCGGCGCCTCCGAGGATCGCCTGGGCGAAATGGGCATCGGCAAGCTGGTGACCATCACCTCGACCTACGACCACCGCATCATCCAGGGTGCAGAGTCCGGCGAGTTCCTGCGCACCATGAGCCGTCTGCTGATCAACGACGAGTTCTGGGATGAGATCTTCCACGCCATGCGCGTGCCTTACGCTCCCACTCGTTGGAGCCAGGACCTGCCAAACATCGGCGTAGACAAGTCCACCCGCGTGATGCAGCTGATCGAGGCCTACCGCTCCCGCGGTCACCTGATCGCAGACATCAACCCGCTGCAGTGGACCCAGCCGGGACTGCCGATTCCGGACCACTCCGACCTGAACATCGAATCCCACGGCCTGACCCTGTGGGACTTCGACCGCACCTTCCACGTCGGTGGCTTCGCCGGTCGCGAGACTATGACCCTACGTGAGGTGCTCTCCACCCTGCGCAAGGCCTACACACTGAAGGTCGGCACGGAGTACACCCACATTCTCGACGCCGAAGAGCGCAACTGGCTGCAGGATCGTATCGAGGCTGGCCAGGCCGAGTTCACCCCAGCACAGCAGAAGTACATTCTGCAGAAGCTGAACTCCGCCGAGGCGTTCGAGAACTTCCTGCAAACCAAGTACGTCGGCCAGAAGCGCTTCTCCCTGGAGGGCGCCGAGACCCTGATCCCGATGATGGATGCCGCTATCGACCGTGCTGCAGACGCAGCCCTGGACGAGGTCGTCATCGGCATGCCGCACCGTGGTCGCCTGAATGTTCTGGCCAACATCGTGGGCAAGCCTTATGCCCAGATCTTCACCGAGTTCGAGGGCAACATCGACCCAGCTGCTGCCGGCGGTTCCGGCGATGTGAAGTACCACCTGGGTCAGCAGGGCCACTACCACCAGATGTTCGGCGACAACGACATCGACGTCTACCTGGCAGCTAACCCCTCCCACCTGGAAGCCGTTAACCCGGTCATGGAGGGCATCGCCCGCGCTAAGCAGGATCAACTGCACGAGAAGCACACCGTCATGCCGCTGCTGCTGCACGGCGACGCCGCTTTTACCGGCCTGGGCATCGTGCAGGAAACCATCAACCTAGCTCGCCTCGAAGCCTACGAGGTTGGCGGTACCGTTCACATTGTGGTGAACAACCAAATCGGCTTTACCACCACTCCGGACGCTGGCCGTTCCACCCACTACGCCACGGACCTGGCCAAGGGCTTCGACTGCCCGGTCTTCCACGTCAATGGCGACGACCCTGAGGCTGTCGTTTGGGTTGCACAGCTGGCCGTTGATTACCGCAACCGCTTCGGCAAGGACGTCTTTATCGATCTGGTGACCTACCGCCGTCGCGGCCACAACGAGGCTGATGATCCTTCGATGACCCAGCCGCTGATGTACAAGCTGATCGGTGAGACCAAGTCTTCCCGCGATCAGTACACCGAAACCCTGCTGGGGCGCGGCGACCTGACCGAAGAGGACATCGAGCGCGTACAGCGCGACTTCCACGATCAGCTAGAGACCGTATTCACTCAGGTACGCGAAGCTGAGAAGGGCACCAAGCCGAAGGAACAGGGTGGCATCACTGGTTCCCAGGATCTTCCGCATGGCCTAGATACCTCCGTGGATCGCGAGCTCATTGAGCACATCGGAGACCTATTTGCAGACGTGCCGGATCACATCACCCCGCACCCGCGTGTGAAGCCGGTGATCAAGCGTCGCAAGGAAATGTCCCGTAACGGCAACATCGACTGGGGCTTCGCCGAACTGCTGGCTTTCGGCTCCCTGGTTGACGGCGGCAAGCTGGTGCGTCTGGTCGGTGAGGATACCCTTCGCGGTACCTTCACCCAGCGCCACGCCATCCTGTTCGATCACACCGACCACGACCGTTACAGCCCGCTGGAAGAGCTGGCTCGCGAGTCCGGCAAGGGCGGTGGCTTCGAAGCCTACAACTCCGCCCTGACCGAGTACGCGGGCATGGGCTTTGAGTACGGCTACTCCGTCGGCAACCCGGATGCTCTGGTGGCTTGGGAGGCACAGTTCGGCGACTTCGCCAACGGCGCCCAGACCATTCTCGATGAGTACGTTTCCTCCGGTGAGGCTAAGTGGGGCCAGATTTCCTCCCTGGTTCTGCTGCTGCCGCACGGCTACGAGGGTCAGGGCCCGGACCACTCCTCCGCCCGTATCGAGCGTTTCCTGCAGATGTCCGCAGAGGGCTCCTGGACCATTGCTCAGCCTTCCACCCCGGCCAACTACTTCCACCTGCTGCGTCGCCACGCACTGGGCTCTCTGAAGCGTCCGCTGGTTGTCTTCAGCCCGAAGTCGATGCTGCGCAACAAGATGGCAGTCTCCGCCGTGGAGGACTTCACTGAGGTTAAGAAGTTCCAGTCCGTCATCGACGACCCGAACCAGAATGGAAAGAACGAAAATATCAAGACCGTTCTGATGTGCTCGGGCAAGATCTACTGGGATCTGGAGAAGAAGCGCCAGGCTGATGGTCGCGACGATGTCGCCATCGTCCGTGTGGAGATGCTGCACCCGATTCCGTTCAATCGCATCAAGGATGCGCTGGCCAATTACCCGAACGCCGAGGTGCGTTGGGTACAGGATGAGCCGGCCAACCAGGGTCCGTGGCCGTTCCTGGCTCTGCAGCTGCCGGAGCACATCCCGGGTCTGCAGATGAAGCGCGTTTCCCGCCGTGCACAGTCCTCCACCGCTACCGGTGTTGCGAAGGTGCACCAGCTGGAGCAGAAGCAGCTGCTGGACGAGGCTTTCAAGTAAGCTCTCTTCCGCACTTCCGCGCTAGCTAGAAAAACCCGCCACA
>NZ_JBSQBJ010000006.1:0-106910 GCF_055862885.1 Corynebacterium sp. p3-SID1761
AAAAAGGCTGGATCAAATAACCGCAACACGCCCGGAAAAGACACACTTTTCTTTACTTAACCCACGTTCAAGGCGGCACCGCTAAAAACAAGAAGTCCCCGAGAGGCTCTCGCAGTAAACCTCTCAGGGACGGTGTACGCCTGGCGGGTTGATCAGGCCCATCAGTGCCAGCGTCTTGTGAAACACCCCTCACGGTGATTCGTCAACCATTCTTACACACCAACCCCCACCGGAGCAAACCTACCCGAGAGATTCCCTAGTTTTTCCTAAGGAATTGCCAGGTTTCCGCCACCCGCAGGCTACTTCCAGCGCCATGTCACGGTACGGGTGTCGGCAGCGTCGCCTTCATCGCCAGCCGCACTACCTCGTTCGATCTGCACATCCAGCACAGTTTCGCTCAGCGGTTCAACCACTCCGCGCCCCCACTCCGCAACCACAACCACATCATCGATGTCTGCGTCGATGTCCAAACTCTCAAGTGCATCGAGCACCTCGTTGCGGTCAATATGGCGTCCAGGCTCGATTCCCTGATCCACGTCTGCCCCCAGCAGGCGATAAGCATCCATGTGCAGCAGTCCCACACCGCGTTGTCCAGCGCGGTGGGTTCGTACGATGGTGAAAGTCGGCGATTGCACGCGCCCTTTCACCCCGAGCCCGGAAGCCAGTCCCTGAGTCAGCGTCGTCTTCCCTGCTCCCAGCGGACCGGAAAGCACGACGACTGTTCCTGCCTGCAGCACCTCGCCAAGTTGTTTTCCCAATTGGCGCATGTCCTCCGCAGTGGCCACGTCGCGCGATCCGTCGGCGGAAAAGTCTGGCTCCCCACCGTTAAAGACACGCGCAATCCGAGGCCCGCGTGGCATCGTCAGCACTTCATAACTAATCGTTCCCGCCAACTCCGCAAAGTCGTCAACACTTGTGCCACCCGGGCCGAAAATCACCGCCCAGTCTCCCGGCTGCACGTCGGTGGGTTCTTCTGCCGAGCCGAGTTCCACCACGATCTGATCCATGCATACCCGCCCGATCTGCGGATATGCACGCCCGTTGATTGTCACCTGCATCGTCCCCGACACGCTGCGAGGCAGCCCATCGGCGTAGCCCAGCGCCACCACTGCGGTGCGGGTATCTCGCTGAGCCTGCCACGTGTGGTTATAGCTCACGCCCTCGCCTTTCGGCACCACACGGGTCGTGATAACTCGGGCGCGCAGCGTCATCGCTTCTTTGAGCTCTACGCCCGCCCCTGCCGGGTCGATGCCATATAGCCCGACGCCCGGTCGGACCAGTTGGTGGCGCACCTCCGGACGGTTGAGCGTAGCCGGTGTGTTGGCAATGTGATTGCGGGGCACCTGCAAGCCACGGGCGCGGCAGAACTCGATAGCCTCCGCAAAGCGGGTAGCCTGCAGGTCATTAGCCGGTGACTGTGGCTCATCAGCACTAGCCATATGGCTCATCACACCGGTGACGTTCACATGTTCAGTATGCGCGGCCAGCAGCTCTACCGTCCCCTCCCATTCGGCGGGACTCACCCCGGAACGGGACAGACCTGTATCCACCATGAGGGATGCGCGCACCGGCACGTCCGCGCGGACGGCCTGCTCTACCAGGGTGCGTGCATGTGCCAACGAGGGAATACCTATGGTGATCTCCTCGGCGAAAACGTCCCTTAGGTCATCGGTGGGCATCCACATCCACGCGGTGATGGGGACGTGACGATAGCGCTCCTCTTTTGCCCGCAGCAGCTCCCGCAGTTGCAAGGCCTCCCCGAGTGTTGCCACTCCCAACTGTTCGACTCCGGCATCCAGCATTGCCGGCGCTACTTTGTCCACCCCGTGGTTATACGCATCGGCTTTCACCACCGCCATCACACCAGCGGGCGACGCTGCTTCCCGGAACACCCGCACATTGTGCGCAATGGCATCCAGGTCAACGACTAATTCCGCAAGGTGACGATCCGACATGTCCATAACTTTAGCCACCCCTCCTGGGATCCCGGGAAAGGGGGCACGGCAGGGGGCGTCACAAAGAATGAGCTTCGAGTTACTCGACGGTCACGGACTTGGCTAGGTTTCGCGGCTTATCGATGTCCTGGTTGCCGCACTCGCGAGCGATATCCGCGGCCAGGAACTGCAGCGGAACCGTGGACAACAGTGGCTGCATCAGTGACGTAGTACCCGGAATCTCCAGCAGCCAGTTGGCGTACGGTCGCACAGCCTCGTCGCCTTCCTCCGCGATCACAATGGTCTTGGCACCGCGCGCGCGGATTTCCTGGATATTGGACACGATCTTGGAGTGCAGCACTGGACGGCCATTCGGGCTGGGCACGACCACGACGACGGGTAGATCATCCTCGATCAATGCGATGGGACCGTGCTTGAGCTCACCAGCGGCAAATCCCTCGGCGTGAATGTAGGCCAGTTCCTTAAGCTTCAACGCGCCCTCAAGCGCAACCGGGAAGCCCACGTGGCGCCCCAGGAACAGCATGGTTTTCACCGGGCCGAGTTCCTTGGAGAGTTCCAGGATCTGCTCGCGCAGATGCAGAGTCTTCTCGATCTTTTCCGGGATTGCCTCCAGCGCATAGTAGATCTCCGCGATCTCATCGGCATACTTCGTGCCACGGGCCTGAGCCAGGGCCAAGCCAACTAGGTAGTTGGCGGCAACCTGCGCCAGGAAAGCCTTTGTGGAGGCCACGCCAATTTCGGGACCGGCGTGGGTGTACAGTACGGCATCCGACTCGCGCGGGATCTGGGAGCCGTTGGTGTTACAAACTGCGAGGACACGAGCGCCCTGCATTTTTGCGTGGCGCACAGCTTCGAGAGTGTCTGCGGTCTCACCAGACTGGGAAACAGCGACGACGAGAGTGCGTTGATCCAGCACTGGGTCGCGGTAGCGGAACTCGCTGGCCACCTCAATTTCCACGGGCAAACGCACCCAGTGCTCGATGGCGTACTTGGCTAGCAGACCTGAGTGGTAGGCCGAGCCACAGGCGACGACGAACACCTTTTCCACACCGCGCAGATCTTCGTCGGAAAGGCGCTGCTCGTCTAGGACAATTCGACGACCATCGAAGTGACCGGCCAGGGTGTCACGGACGGCTGCGGGCTGCTCGTGAATTTCCTTCATCATGAAGGAATCGAAGCCATCCTTCTGGGCGGCATCCAGATCCCAGTCAATGGTGAAAGGCTTGCCCTCCACGGGGTTACCGGCAAAGTCATAAATGCCGTAGGAATCTGCGGTGATAACCACCGCATTGTCCTGTCCTAGCTCCACAGCGTTCTTGGTGCGGTCGATGAAAGCCGCCACGTCGGAGCCGAGGAACATTTCCCCTTCGCCCACTCCGACGATCAGCGGAGTGGAACGGCGGCCGGCGACGATGGTTCCGGGGTGATCATCGTGAACGAACAGCACGGTAAATGCACCATCGAGGCGGGAAAGAACCTTCAGTGCGGACGCCTGGAAGTCTCCTGCCGTCTCCCCCTCGTTGTATGCCAATGCCAACAGGTGTGCTGCGACCTCTGAGTCTGTCTCGGACTGCAGCTCGATTCCTGCAGCTTCAATCTCGGCGCGCAGGGTGGAGAAGTTCTCAATGATGCCGTTGTGCACGATGGCGACCTTGCCATCGTAGGAGCGGTGCGGGTGTGCGTTGACGTCATTCGGGCGACCGTGGGTGGCCCAGCGGGTGTGGCCAATGCAGGAAGAACCGTGGAAGGAATCACGGCCGACCTCATCGATGCGGTCGATGAGGTTTTGCAGTTTTCCTTCCTTCTTTTCCAGATGCAGGGACCCCTGCTCGACAACTGCGATACCAGCGGAGTCGTATCCGCGGTATTCCATTCGCTCCAGCGCATCCAACCCGATTTGGAGCGCTTCGGAGTTACCTACGTAGCCAACGATTGCACACATGCCTCTGACGATACACAATGGGCGATCGATTTCGGTAAGCTGTGGGGCTGTGGCAGATAAGATGAAGAACCTGATTACTCGCTTGGGCAAGCGCGGCCCGCACCGCGTGATGGTCGGCGACCTGAACTTCGCTGGAATCCCCGGGCGTGTGTACACCCCGGCAGAAGGTAACGGCATCCCCGGCATCGCATTCGGTCACGATTGGCGTGTTGGTGTGGATTCCTACCATGCAACGCTTCGACACTTGGCCAGCTGGGGTTTCGCGGTGGCGGCACCGGACACGGAAAAGGGCTTTACTCCTAATCACCGGGGTTTCGCTGCGGATCTGGAGACCGCCCTGCAGATCTTGGCCGGAGTGCGTCTGGGCAACGGCAACGTGACGGTACAGCCGAATGACTTGTACCTCGCCGGCCACGGCATGGGTGCCTCCGCCGCAGTGCTGGCCGCAACGGGTCGTCGCCACCGCAGCGAGCTCGAAGGCTACGACACCCAACCCACCATCGCCGGCGTGATGGCCGTTTACCCGGCTGATAGCTCCCCGGATGCTTCCGAGGCTGCAAAGTATGTGAAGGCTCCCGGCCTGGTGCTGGAGGCCGGCCGTTTGGGCGAGACTCCTAAGGGCAATGCAAAGCGCATGGCCGCACATTGGGGTGGCGACGTTGTCTATCGCGAACTGCTGGGTGCTTCCGCTAGCAGCTTCCACGAGAAGTACGGTCGCAATTTTGCACTTGGCGCAGGCCTTCCGCAGTTTAGCCAGCAGGAATTGGCACGTGGCCTGATGGCCGGTTTCGTACTGGCCGAGCACGAGGGCAAGTACAAGTCTTTCCGCGATGGCCACGCCGAGCTGAAAAAGACTCGCACATCCACCCAGCATGAGCTGTACAAGAACCTGCCGGAAAACGTAAACCTGGACGAGCGTCTGGCGGAAATCTTCTAGTCGAAGATTCTCCCCTTTATCCCGCGGGCTCCGTGGATTCGGGCGCTTCCGCTTGATCCGTTCCTGGGTTCCCTAAGCGCAGCAGTCTTATTTTCTTTGCCATCGCGCTGCGCTTTCTTCGCTTCTTCAAGCTGCCGCGTGCATTCTTTGAGCGTTTCCTCAAACTCCCGTACGGATTCCTCGACCTCGGCCATGTAGTCGTCAACGATGCGCTGGTAGCGCGCTGCTAGTTGTTCTCTGTGGGTCACCACTCACCGCTCCTTTCGAGGTTGACGCCCGCCGCCACAGTTCCGGCGCCCGCAAGCTCCACGGAGGCCTCTGTGACCTCAATGGACGCAGTACCTGCTGCTGATACCCAGACGTCGGGGGTCCACTGACTAGAAGGTGTGATCGGCTTATCCTTGGTTTCACTATGATCACCCCGGTCGGATGGTGGAGACGGCACCTTGTGTTCGGATCCCTTGTGCTCTGAGACGGGTGGTTCGCAACGGTGCGGTTCCGGCTTGGGTTCTGGTTCCGGCGCTGGCTTGGGTTCTGGTTTCGGCGCTGGCTCTGGCTTGGGGTCCGGTTCCGGTTCCGGTGCTGGCTTGGGGTCCGGTTCCGGTTCCGGTGCTGGTTCTGGCTTGGGCGCGGACTCCGGCTTCTGCTCAGTTTCCGTCTCCGTTGAGGCCGTACATGTGTGCTTTTCCACTGCGCATTCTTCGTGCTGGGATGAATGCTCCACTGGCGGCATCGGCTCTGGTTCTGATTCCAGTTCCGGTTCCGGAACAGAGATAGTCGGCGGACAGCTTTCCGCAGGGGGCGCAAATGCTTCCGTCGCACATTGCACAATCTCCGCCCAGAGCTTCGCTACTCCCTGCACATTGATCTGCAAACTACCCGCAAGTGGAGGCGCCAACGGCATCGATGGAGCTGCTGGAGCTAACGGTGGCGGAGGCGGTGGCAGCAGTGTTTGGTTAGCCTCCGGCAGGGCTATCTGAGCCGGAGCTACCCCTGGTGCAGGCGCCGAATCTGTCACCACCGGCGTTGCTGCCTGAGGAGGTGGAGTCAACGGAGTACACTGCGCAGGCTGCACAGGAGGCTCACACTTTGGTGGCTCCTTTACCTCCTCGGGACACTTCACTTTTGGAGGTGTCGGATCATGACACACCGGGCTCTGCGAATTACCCGGCTCTGCCGCGGGTTTCGCATCTGCGATCAGCATGTCAATCGTCCGGTCGAGGGAATTGTTTCGACTGTGCAGAATGTTCTCCGCAACCTCCGCTGCCACCTTTGCCAACAGATCCAGCAAGGGTTTTCCAACGAATCCCACAACACCCGACGCAATTGCAAAGAACTCGAGTTTCTCCGCAATTCCTTCAATCGTGCTTACTGAGGACTCCGATGTAGTCCCCATTACCTCAGCAGTGTCCCGCACAGCAACGCAGCGGTTCTGCACACAGCGCTCGTGGTTGAGTTGCTCTTTGCCGGCCTTACGCGTGGCCTCTCCCGGCTTTCCTTCAGCCACACCATCGAAGCTCTCTTTATCGTCAGTCTGCCCTGCGAGTAAAGGCACTTTGTCTTTGCCATTACTCGCTGGTCCAAGCGAGGCACTAATCGCTTCGGGGTTCATGCCGTTAGTAAATGACGCCGCAGTTTTCGCGCCTTCCACCTGGCCCCCAAAGCTGGCCAAAATACCGAGGGCAGCATGCAAACGCACATCCAAAGAGCCTGTCATGTCCACCCCTCCCCTGCGTTTAGGCTGGCGGAACTCTCCATATCTGCATCCCCCACTCGACCGACAAGTCCCACCAAGTCATCCCCTGCAGTTGCCAGACGCTTCGCGTGATTAAGTCGGACTGTGTGCCCCTGATCCACCAGTGATAGGAACTGCTTGGCCTTATCCTGCAGGCCAGCTCCAAAGATTGAGGCTGGCACGGAAGGACGAACCCCTCCCAAATGATCGGCCCAGCACCGTTGTACTTCCCGCAGCTTCCCCGCCTGATCAACGGCCGATAGTGGATCTATGTGTAGCTCTCCCACTGTTCTTACTCCCCCTTTTGAAACTCCCCGGCACCGCCAATCCCCTAAACACGCAACCTGCAGGCGAAGGGTTCTTCGTTCCGCTCGAAGACTCGCCCCGATTCACGCAACATTGGCGCTGCACAACAAAAACATCCACACAGTTAGACTGCGCGGATGTAAAAAAGGTTCGCGGGAAACCGCAGAAAGCCGTGGGAAAGAGCTACGGCGCTAAACCTCCGCAACCACGGCGGCCAGCTTCCCAGCAATGCGACGTGCCGTCCCTGGGTCTGCAGCTTCCACCATCACTCGGAATAATTCCTCAGTACCGGAGGGGCGCAGAAGTACGCGTCCGGCATCTCCCAGGTCCTCCTCTGCCTTGGCGATGGCTTCTACAACGCGCTCATCGTCGGCGATCACGGTCTTGTCTGCAACCGGCACGTTAATCAGCGTCTGCGGCAGAACGGTCATCACCTTCGCCAGCTCGGAGAGCGGCTTGCCAGTCTGCGCCATGCGCGCCATCAACGTAAGCCCCGTCAGGGTGCCGTCACCGGTAGTTGCATGTTCGGAGATAATCACGTGCCCAGACTGTTCGCCACCCAGCGACAGATCAGAGGCCAACAATTCGGCCAGCACGTAACGGTCACCTACCTGCGTCTCCAGCACCTTGATGCCGTTGGCGCGCATGGCAAGCTTCATCCCCAGATTGGACATGACGGTGGCCACCAGGGTGTTCTGCTTCAGTTCACCGTTTTCCTTCATGGCCACGGCCAGGATCGCCATAATCTGGTCGCCATCCACCACGTTTCCTTCGGAGTCCACAGCCAAACAGCGATCTGCGTCGCCATCATGGGCCAGCCCTAGATCCGCCTGGTGTTCCAGAACAGCCTTCTGCAGAACCTCAATGTGAGTGGATCCCACTCCATCGTTGATGTTGAAGCTATTGGGTCGGCTGTGGATAGCCACGACATCCGCACCTGCCTGGCGGTACGCCTCCGGCGCGGCAGTCGAGGCTGCTCCGTTGGCGCAGTCCACCACCACGCGAATTCCATCCAGCGGATGATTAATGGCCGTGCCCACATGAGCCAGGTAACGCTCTAGTGCATCTGCGGATTCATCAAGAATTCGTCCAATTGCTGCCCCCTTAGGGCCGGTCTCCGGCAGATCCAGCATCGTGGCCTCGATCTCATCCTCCACGTCGTCTTGCAGCTTGCGGCCACCCGCAGCGAAGAATTTAATGCCGTTGTCCGGCATCGGATTGTGGGAAGCGGAGATCATGACGCCCATGTCGGCGCCGAAGTCATCTGTAAGGAAAGCGACAGCCGGGGTGGGGATCACGCCGACGTCCAGCACGTCCACACCCTGCGATGCCATACCTGCTGACAACGCCGCTGTCAACATCTCCCCCGATACACGCGGGTCGCGCCCCACCACAGCGGTAGGGCGACGGCCGCCCACTTCTTCCTTGGATACCAGTACGCGCGCGGCGGCAGCACCCAGCTTCATTGCCAGCGTTGCAGTCAGCTTCCTGTTCGCTAGACCACGGACGCCGTCAGTTCCGAACAATTTACCCATGGGGCGCAATTCTACCCGGCGACCCCGCCGGTCTGGCGGGTGCCACTCCCGATATCAGCAAATTGTCATAAATGCTTCTATAAAGGGAAACCCCCACGTCCCGGCCGAAAAACTGCTCGGCTGGAGCGTGGGGGCGTCGCCACCAAAAAGGGCGAAGCGATTTAACGCTTGGAGTACTGCGGTGCGCGACGTGCCTTGTGCAGACCAGCCTTCTTGCGCTCCACGGCACGAGCGTCGCGAGTCAGGAAGCCAGCACGCTTCAGCTCGGTGCGCTCTGCTGGGTTGTACTTGTTCAGAGCACGGGCGATCGCCAGGCGGAAAGCACCGGCCTGACCGGAGGGGCCACCACCGTTCAGGTTTGCCTGAATGTCGAACTGGTTCTCGCGGTCCAGCAGAACCAGCGGAGCCTTGATCAGCTGCTGGTGCAGCTTGTTCGGGAAGTAGTCCTCCAGGGTGCGGCCGTTGCAGCTGAACTCGCCGGAGCCCGGAACCATGCGGACGCGGACAACAGCTTCCTTGCGGCGACCAACGGTCTGGATGGTGCCCTCGAAGACAACCGGCTCAGCCTCGATCTGCTCGGACTCGTCCTCGGAAGCGATGGAGTCACCGATGGTGGCAACGAACTCTTCGTTCACTGCGTCGGTAGCGGTGTACTCGCCCTCGAAGTTCTCCTCGACGGCAGCGTTCTGCTCGTCGGTTACATTCTCGTTGTACTCAGTCATTACTGTGCCACCTGCTTGATCTCGTAGGTCTCAGGCTTCTGGGCCTCGAAAGTGTGCTCCGGGCCGGCGAAGACGCGAAGCTTCTTGATGGACGCGCGGGACAGCTTGTTGTGCGGCATCATGCCCTTAACAGCTTCCTCAACAACGCGCTCTGGGTGCAGCTCCAAGGAACGACCCAGGGTCATGGTCTTCAGACCACCCGGGTAGCCGGAGTGACGGTAGCGCATCTCACGCTCACGCTTGTTGGAGGAAATGTGGACCTTATCCGCATTAATGATGATGACGTTGTCGCCGCAGTCAACGTTCGGTGCGAAGTAGGGCTTCTTCTTGCCGCGCAGCAGGTCAGCTGCGGTAACAGCAAGACGACCCAGCACCACGTCGGTGGCGTCGATGACGTACCACTTACGAGTGATGTCACCGCTCTTTGGGTGGAAAGTAGTCACGCTGGACTCCTTAAAGTCTTGATCTTGGAACTGCCAGCCAGATGAACACGTGCAACGATCTAGTGCAGTGCTTCTGCGGCGGCCGGTTGTGACCCGCAGAAATGCAATGACTCGAGAGCTAAGTTCGCGTATTGCACACAACCCTTGGGAATTTACTACATAGTGTCCCGAACACCAAAAATCCTCTGGACAGCAAAAATCCCCAGCACCTCTTCCCTCTTTACAGGGAAGCTAGGCACCGGGGATTGAGTGCTAGTCGGCGACTAACCGACCTTCGCGGAACGCGCGATCGTGTTGGCGGCTAATGCCCCTTGGTTTTACTTGCGAACGTCACCGTCAATGTCGGTGTCGATCTGCTCCTTGCGGAGCTCTTCGGTGTGACGCTCGGTCTCAGTGATCTGCTCCTTGTTCAGGGAGACCTTCTCTACCGGCACGGTTTCCTTGTTTACATTGACGCGCTCTTCGCTCAGGGTCACAGACGCTTCCTGTCCGGACTCATCGATGCTGCCCTTGAAGTTTGCAGCTTCTTCTGCGGAGATCGGGGTGCGCTCAACGCGAACTTCTTCGCGAGTTACCGGTACCTCAACGGTCTCGGTGTCGGTGACGACGTACTTACGCAGGCGAGCCTCGCCAGTCTGCACCTTCTCCTTCTGAACGTTCAGCTGTTCCTCGGAGCGAATAATCTCACCCTCGTTGCCAGCAGCTGCGGTGTTAGCGGAGACCTCGCGCTCAGCAGCGTTGTCGCGAGTATTGTCACGCTCAGTGTTCGCGCCTGCAACACCGGCACCTGCAACGCCAGCGCCAGCCACACCAGCGCCCGCGGCACCAGCGCCCGCGGCACCGCGACCATCAGCAGCCTCGTGGCGATCCAGGGTGGAGCGATCATCAGAAGCGGAGCGATCGCCTGCAGTGTCACCGTAACGGGTGGTGTCCTCAACATTGTCCAGGCCGTAGTGACGGTAGATCTCGTTCTGCTGCTCCGGGGTCAGAGCCTGATCAGCATCGAAGTCCGGCGCATCCTTCACACGATCCTTAGAAAAGGCCAGGTTCAGGTTCTCGCCGTCGAACTTGTGGCCGCGCATCGGTACCAGGCTGGAGTTCATACCGAACAGACCATGGTTAACCTCAACGAAAGTAGGCTGACCGGACTTGTCGTCAACGAAGATTTCCTTGACGCTGCCCAGCTTGTCGCCGGCGTTGTCGTAAGCGGTTGCCTTGAAAAGATCCTTGATATCGTTGCTCATTTGTTGATAAATCCTTTCGCCTTGTCGGTACGCAATACGGGGTAAGTCTCGCTTGGTGAGTACCAACAGTGGGGAATTACTTAGTGGTGTAGAACCAGCAGTGGTGTCGCTGATTATTTTCGTTTCCCGTACGTCATTGACGCTACGCATGAAATGATTAACGTTTCAACCAAGATGGTCTTCGCCAAGCCACTAAACAATTATCTACATACATAAGTCCAGCTCGCAGCACACATCACGATTGGGTCACATTTTCTCCCATCGTTCCAAAAGTCCACAATTCCTCAAACTGGACGTCGAAAAACAAAAACTCTCAGCCTCACCCTTAGGTCAAGATTAAGACCAAAAGGGAAGCTGAGAGATTATTTAAAAAGTTTTAAATCATCCTCTATGCCCAGCTATTTGCAGCGTTCGTATTGATCTCGCTCATCCGATCATTCGCCTGACGCACCGTGCGAGAGATTTGCCCCAGCACATCGTTAATCTCCCGTGCGGATTCATCCCACTTCTTCTGCGCAGCTGCATAGCTGTCCGCTGCCGAGCCTTCCCACTCGTTCACCATCGGCTGCAGGTCACGTTTCAGATCCCCCAGCAACCCATTAATGGTGTTGTTTCCGCGATTGATGTCATCCGCAGCATTGGCAATTTGAGCAAAGTTGTACTGAATCATCACTGTCCCCCTCTAGGCGTTAAAGGCCGCCGCGTTATCGACATCCGTATTGTCAAAGTCACCCGCGTTGGAGCGGATGTTGTCCGCAATGCTCTGCAGTGCCTCGTTGAGGTCGCGGGCATTCTCGTCCCAACGCTCCATCAACGAATGGAAGGAAGCCTGCGCCTGTCCCTTCCAGCTACCGGATACATCTTCCACCACACCACGCAGACGCGAAAGTTCACCCTGAACCTCGCCTTTCACACGGTCGACATTGCTTGCCGCTTGGTTCATCGTAGTGACATCTGTTTTGAAGCTCATGCCCTAACTTCCCCCATTTCAAATACTGTTTTCACTCTTCATGGCGCCGGGTCTTCCCCGTTATAGAGGCACCATCACAAGAGTTATACTCACGGCTTCCCAAAATGGTTCACCGCCTTGGTCGTGCTGTATCCACAAACTCTTGGCAAACCTTTTCCCGCTGTTCATTCCACTGTCGGTACTGGCACCCCACTGAAATCTGGTGTCCATCCACCAGCCGTACATGCCACCTAGTTGTGGAGTTCTCGTAATTTTCCTCGTAGCTCACCGGCTGAGTTGATACAACCGTCACTCCGCCTGCAACCCCCTCCACGTCCTTCAGCGCACCTAGCATTGCCGCATCCAGCTCATCCTGTGTTCTAAGGGGTGTTTGCTTCGCCGCTACTAATACACGCATTCCCGCGTCATCACCGACATATTCCTCACGTGCTCGCGTTGCACTGCCAAGCCGCCACCCATCAACATTCACACTGATTGGAATGTCCGCCCGGCGCGCGCTTGAGTCTGCGACCTTTGAACCTTTCCGGCGTGGTTCTGGAAATGGCTCATTCGCCTCAGTGGTGGCATACGAGCCAGACTCCTGTACGTCTGCGGCTTGCGAATCGGTTGATTGAGCGTCCACTAACTGCGAATCAGCCGCCTGCGAATCAGCCGCCTGCGAATCAAACACTGTGAAGGTCGCCACCAGCCCACCGATGATGAAGAGCGTCAGCGCTGCCAACGCAACCGGAAGTCGCCGGTCGCTCTTTTCCTCCGCTTTTTCTATATCTATTGACGCCCCCTCGTCAGGCCTTTCCCGTATGTCCGCTTCCTCGAGCTCTTCCGCCGATTCAATTCCCTCGCGTTGAATCCGCACAGGTTTGTCCGGGTCAAGATACTCAAGCTCCAGGTGCTCCAACTCTTGCTGGGCCAATGCCAATTCACTAGCCACCCGCAGCACCGTATCGTTATCCACCAATCGGGCTCGCACTCCCCTAATCCGAAGATAATGCACCACCTTCACGGCAAAAGTTCCGGTGACCAGCACGTCTACTTCCCACAAACCAATGCCCCAAGGGAAACGTTCACGTGACTCTGGCGGGTTCACTGCCGCTGCGTCGGGATGCTCCGCACGCTGTTCGAGCACTTCGCAGAGCATCTCATAAAGCTCCGAAAGCCTGCCTAGGCTCAGCCCGGAACGTTGGAATTCAACGTCTTTATCCTCTCCGTCCTTTACCCATTCCGATTCAGTTTCTCCCAGCGGTCTCCCGCGAGATTGCTCCGTAGGATCGGACCAAGCCCGATACTGCAAATACCCCGGCTGCTGCATCTGCGCATCACCGGTCACGGCAAAGCCAGTAGCAAGATCCGTCACCGTCATACCGCTAATCAGGATCCCCGATTCCTGCAATGCCACAGCTTCAGCCAGCAGGCTCCTGGAATCTCCGATCCTCTGATCTACTCTCATTGTGTCCCCCGGTCCGTCGTTTCCTTGGTCAACAATTGCGCGCCCTTTTAGTTCTCATCGACAATCTCCGCCACGTGTACCTCCCAGGTTTCACTGTGGACATAAGCCGCGCGCCCCTGTGGGCGTCGCAGTAGACGAACCCCGGCAATCGGCCCATCCTCACGGGGCGCAGAAAACAGCAACCAAGCGCTTTGGTCGCGAATCGACTGCATCAAGGGCTGATAGGCTGCCCTGGCGAACTGCCCCGAACGACGGCCAAGCACCAAGTGAAGGCCGATATCGGCGGCATAGGGAAGCAAGGGAATAAGCTGGTCAAGGCCGGGATCGGCGTCCGCGTCGTCGACGATGATGAACAACTCCGGGCCAGACCACCAGGTGCGTTCTCGGAGCTGTTGGGGTGTCACGTCGCTACCTGGAATTCGCGCCCGCAGCGTAGTGGTCCACTCGGCCAGGTCTTTGCGGAAGTCCTCCGGCACGCGATAACCCGCTACGCCCAGTAAACCGCGGCGTGTGTCCGTGACCAGGAACTCCGGCGGCTCTCCAGTATGGCTTTGGCTCTGTGCCACGGACTGCATCACTGCACGCAATGCGGTCGTCACCCCACTTCCCGCCTGGCCGATTGCGACCAAGTGAGGGAAAGTACCGTGATCCCACTGCACTGGATCCAGCTTTGGGCCACCTATGGCGAAGGCCTGAGAGTCGCCCAAATCCTCCCAGTCGATTCGCTCGGGCAACACGCGCATAGCTAGATCCGGCTCACCACGCTGCACGCTTTCCATCCGGACATGCTCAATGTCTTGCGCGTTGGAGTTGGCGAACTGCACGTGCTTTCCACGGGGCGACACTCCTCGTCCAGGCACGTCGGGCAAGGATTTCTGTGCATCCCGGAAGTGGGCATCCAACGGTGTCATCCGCAGTTCGATTTGCCCGGTCAGCACGTCCCGCAGCGACGGACGGAAATTCCAGCGTAGAGCCGTAACCACCACATGCAAGCCGCGTTCCAGCCCCGTGGTCGCCAGGCGGATCAAGCGTTGTTCTTCCTCGCCATTTCCATTTCCCGCGGCACCCACCTGATCTAGTCCGTCAATAATCAGCAGGCGCTGGCCCTCCGTTTGCTCCATTTCGTCGAAAAGCCGTGGCAGCCCAGCCGGCCCCACAACCGCAGCTACCTGAGGCAATCGAGCAAGGTCTCTTAGCCCACCACCCGGATCAAAGATGTATACCGGCCAGCCAGGTGAACTCAGCGCCCAGGCCAGCACCAAGCTGCGCACCACCGTTGTCTTGCCAGTTCGGGGCTGGCCGACTATTGCCCAATGCTTGCGGCGCAGGTCGATATCCAAAGGCACCTGCTGCCCTTCGAAAGGAAGATCCTCCAGGCCGATGCGAGCAACGCCTGGCGCACCGGGCTCAATGATCTCGCTGGCAGGCAGGTCTTCCGGCAGCGGTGGTAACCACACCGGATTCCTATTGGGGCCTGCCAGCCGGTCGATCACCATCTGCATGGTCGTTGTCTCTGCATGCACTGTTGTCCCGAGTAGTCTCACCAGTCGCTGATCCCGGGGCAGCTCGGGGCCTGAAACGTAGGCCGAGTGAAAACGCACCTTGTCGCCGGCCGAAAGGATCGCCGCACCCGGAGTCGCAGGCAGTTCATAAGCTTCCGTCGTTCCGATCAGCGCGCGGGATTCGGAAGCCGAGAACGTGCGCAAAGCAATGCGATAGCTCAAATGCGATTCCAGGCCTCGCAGTCGCCCCTCCTCCAAACGCTGCGTGGCCAACAGCAAATGCATCCGCAGGCTTCGCCCCAATCGCCCGATCGCGGCGAAGACCTCCGCGAACTCTGGCCGGGCGTGCAACAACTCGGAGAACTCATCCACCACGATAAACAGTGCAGGCATCTGCCCCGGATAGACGCGGTTGTACTCGGCCGCTGTGGTCAGACCCGCGGCGCGGAGCTTTTCTTGACGCCGATGCATCTCCCCCAGCAAGCTATCCTGCATTCGGTCAACTAATCCCGCCTCTTCAGCCAGATTGGTGATCAGCGCAGAGGTGTGTGGCAGCCGATCCATTCCCAGAAAGCTGGCGCCACCTTTGAAGTCCACCAGCACAAAGTTCAGCTCCTCCGGGCTGTGCTGGTGGGCGAAGCTGATCACTACGCTTTTTAGTAGTTCTGACTTGCCGCTACCCGTCGCGCCTACGCAGAGACCGTGCGGACCGATACCTCCCAAGGCGGATTCCTTGATATCCAGGTATACCGGCGCGCCGGAAAACCCAATAGGCGCTCGCAAGTCTCCGCCCGGAAGTTCTAACAATGACGTGCTGGATTTCACCGTTGCTCGTGCTCGGCAAAGGTGAGCAAGTTCCACCTCGCTGAGTTGGTCTGCCACTCCAAAGGGCACCCAACCGTCGAGCGTCCAGGCGCTGAGCAGGCAACCATCACCAGTGCCATCCACCTGTAGCAGCAGGCCATTCCCTTTGGCGTTTTCCACCCATTCCTCGCTGGGGTCCGTGACGATAGCGCCGGCGGTCACCGGGCTATCACCCGTGCAAAAATGCACCTTGCGAGGCCCATCATGCGGAAGCCACTGCTCAAAGGGGCCGGTTATTCCAATGACATCCGGATCCTGCATGGCCAATTGCGCTTGCATGGCCCGCGCCAATCCGGGTGCACCGTCGCCGAGCAACACAATGCAGTGGAAACTAGCCAATTCCACCGCCACTGGCGCTTCGATGGTGGCGTACCGCAGCACAACCTCGCGCAAGCTCATTGCACTGACCGGCTCTAAGTCTTCCGGCGGGGAGCTGACCGGTACCTCCAGAGGATCATCTGGAGTTTGCACTGCTGTGCCGATGCGCACCACGCCCGGTTCTACGGTGACATCGGTTCCGGTATGCACGTGCGTCCACAGTGACTGCGGGTGTGGATGCGCTGCCAACATGGTCTGCAGCTGCTCTTCGCGGCTCCGCTCCACGCTATCTTTCAGGGCGTCGATGTGCCGATGAAAGGAACGCCGAGTCTCATCCACGTTCGCCCCCGGCTGGAACATCATCGCCATGCTGCCCAGCATCATCAGCGGAAAAATAAAGCTGATGGGATTTCGCCCCGATCCAGAGAGCACCATCGCGGCGACCATACCGACCACCGCCACCAACATGACGGCAGGCATTAGCAGCCTGAGGAAAGGTTGTTTGTCTTTAGGCAGCGTCGGCGGCGCCTGTGTTTGCATGTTAAGAAATCCCCCCGATTTCTATGTTTGTCCCCGTTAATCCCCATCCAACCCCCTTGGATGTGGTTTTAGATTCTAAACCTTCCTCGCTCACTCCGCAGAGCAAGCGCAATCCTTTCCCCTCGGCTACTATTTGTGCCGTGTAAGCCACATCGGCGCAAGATCCAGGGGGGATTTTGTGCCCATCACACGCACACATACATGCGTTCATACATTTTCAACAGGGGGAATAACGTGCTGGCTCTCAGCATTTCCGTGCCTGCAAAAGGCACCACCATCAACGCCGCCATTGCCGATCATGTACCGGTAGCGGAGCTCATCCCACACCTCGTCGACGCGAAACCAGGGGAACATTGGACCCTCCACCGCGCCGTCGGCCAGGTTCAACCACAGCACACTCTAGCGGAGGCCGGTGTGCGTCCCGGCGAGTCATTGACCTTGCAAACCGCCACCATCCCCGCTCCACCGGCTGAGGCAGTCGAAGAGCTCTCCGGCCCCATTCCCACGAGCCCCGCAGCCTGGGTCGCGGCAGCCATCATTGCGCTTTTTGGCCTACAGACGGCACCTGCGTGGCACCCGTTGGATAATCAACTTATTGGTCCTGGGGGCGTCACTAATCTGGGTACGACCGCAGACATCGCAACGCTCGTGGCTACAGCAGTGGCCGCTCTCGCTGCAGCGGCGGCTTCTCTGCACCATCGCAATTTCAGTTACCTCGCCGCGATCCTCGGCTTTGGGTTGGGGCTGCACGTCAATGTTCTATGTGCCTGTTTTGTCGCGGCGCTCCTGGTGTGGCGCAGCGGCCCGGCACGGATCGTGTCGATCACCTGGGTGGTGTTTGCAGCGGTGAACTTCTGGCCAGGGCTCACGCTGCTATTGGCAATGTTTGCACTGGCTTATTCTGGGCAAATCGCCATCGGACTAGCTGGCATCAAGCTGCCGAAGGTTCCTGCGACCGGTGTGTTCACCAAGCCCACGCCCACGCACGCGGGCCAGGTGGTGGAGGTTCACTCCGCCCTGGTCGTCGGCATCGTGGTGGTGTTGGGCGCCTGTGTGTACCAGCTGACTCCATGGGGGCAGCCACTGGATATATGGCAGATGGCGCTATTGCTTATGGTGGCGGTGCTCGGTGTGAGCGCACGGAGCACTCGGCCTGTGCACTCGGTCGCGCTAGCGGTTCTCTCTGCTGCAACGCTTCTGTGGTTAGCCCTCCACACGCATTGGGGTGCGGTATGCCTGGTGCTGGTCGCCCTACCTGCTGTCCGCGTGAATTCACCGATGCTGGGGCGGATCATCGACATGGTGGAAGCCTTCGCATTTTGTGTGGCCATCCCACTGGCGCTGCAAACTACAGGGCTGTTCGCAGCGATTCGGGGAATCGGCTAATGATCGTTCAAGATTCTTCGCCGCGCGGCACCTGCCAGGAAGGCACCGTCGCCGCACCGGGTACTGTGCCTTTACCGGATATCGACGCCCCCTCGTACCCCGCTTTGCATGCTTTGGCGCGGGGACGCGACGTGAGCGTGGCCGTTATCGATACGGGGTCAGCCGCACCAGGGGTGAAGGGCGACCGGGATTTTTGCGTGCTGCACGGGACCATGGTCACTAGCGTGCTGCGAACAGTGGCGCCGGAGGTAACAGTATTTTCCTTTCGGCATAATGCCTCGCCCGACCGGGCTGAGGGCACGGTAGAGGATCTTGTTCGGGCAATCGACCGGGCGCTGAAGGCCCGGGTAAAGATCATTAATATTTCGATGGTGGCCTGCGAAGATACGGCGGAGCTACGTGCGGCCATCGGGCGTGCTGACAAAGCCGGAGTACTAGTGGTGGCTTCTACCGGGAACGTAGGTCAGTGCCCGGCAGGTGTTCCGACCTTCCCCTCTAGCTTGGATCCAGTGCTGGCAGTGGGAGCGGTATCCCCGCGGGCAGGAACGGCAGAAGGGGTCCGTACGGCTGTGGGAAGAACTGGTGGCAAGGAGACTTCAGCGGATCAGGGGCGAGTGCCCGCACCGTATAGTGCGCCGACTCAGTGGGTGGATCTTTTCGCGCCGGGTGGGCCCGTAGAAGGACAGGTGGAAGTCGGCAAACAGGTGCACACCATCGTCGGTAATCCCGAACCGTTTGAAGGCACCAGCTTTGCTGCTCCAGTTGTGACGGGTACCGCGGCCTTAGTGTGGCAGGTCGCTCCGCAACTCAGCGCACGGCAGGTGCGAGAGCTGATTCTAACCACGGCGTTGCCCGGCGCGAGTGGTCCAGGGATGGGCGAACAAATGCGAGTCGTCAATCCCGCCGCAGCATTGGATAGGGCTCTTGACCTGCAGGATGGATCCGCGGCAGTGGACGCTTCTTATGGTCTGTATACCGTCAGCACCCCACGGCACGAGCCAACGGCCACAGACTATTCCGTCCCCATCGTGCTCTCACTTGTACTGGCGCTGGGCATCATCGCCACGGTCGTCTGCCGAGCCTTGTCCGCAGAGAGCAAGCCACCGTCGGGCAACGAGGCTACGCGCGAGAACTGAACACTGCGCGGTGTATTGAACCCAAGGGCATGTAACTCAGCTTCGCTGCCCACGGAGTAGCGGACCCCGTTGTCACTAATCAGCACGTAACCGCGCTCCGTCTGTAATGCAGAGGTTCCGCGCGGCCCGTAGAATGCGCTCGGCTTTTCCGATGAGAGGACTTCCCGAATCTGAGCGGAACCACTGACCGCGTCTGTCGTGCCTTTCGTCCGTCCTGGTTCAACGGGTTCTGCCAGTCCCTCCGGCCCGGCACACACCATCTTCGGTTGTGCCCAGGTAACTGGTTGGTCCCCATCGAGTTCTGGGATTCCCGCTAATACATCAATGCTCGGCTGGCGCATCACCTCCGCCAGTGGAGTTTCCACGGTCGGCATAGCACTGCTGGCCAGAGCGAAGTCGCGGCGCGCGCCCTTTACTTCACCAATCCCATTGCGGTCCACCAGAAATGTCCGGTCGCCAGCCGTGATGATCCTCCCCGCGACGTCGAAGGGTGCAGGCATCTTGGTTTTCCCCACGGGCATGGCGATATCGCGACTCCGCCGGAACTGTTGGACTAAACCATCGCTGGCGGGCACTGCCTCGGTGCCAAATGCTCTTGCCGCGTCTGGAGTTATGCGGGCGCGAGTGGTGGCGTCAATAAGCCAATAGCCCGAAGGGGCGGCCAGCAGAGCAAAGCGATGGGGATCGATGTGCTCCGCAGCCACGACCGTGCCCGTGCCACCAGCGGCAGCAGCACCACCTGTGCCACCTGTTAGCCCGCCGCGGATCCGATCGCAGTAAAGCCACTCGCGTTCTGGCGCAGCGACCAACCCCGGAACCTGCCCAATGCCAATTGGCTCCCCCAACGGCACCTGTGCAAGCTGCTCGGAGGTAGTCTTCTGCGCCTCGACTGGTTGCTGCAGAATCAGCCGTGCTGAGGCGACATTCGTGATCGGATGATAGGTATCGGCCAAGCGGATATGCAGTGCGCCCGTCTCATCGGCCACGAGATCGGCGCCATCCAGGCTGGGTTGCGGGCGCAGCAGCCCCAGCATCACCGCACCTCCCGCGATCAGCAGGCTCAGCAGTACACCGACAATAAGTGCCCGCCGCTGACTCCGCAATGGGTCGTGAGCCATGCGCGGATCACCGATGACCAGCGCAAGCTCCAGTCTGCGCAATAGAAAATTAAATCCAGAAACCTGTATCCCCGTTGTGCGCATGATTACTGCGCTCCCCCTTGTTTTAATGCGCTTGATATCTTGCGTTGTTTTGAGTTGTTTTGCGTTCTTCTAGCCCCCGCTAGCGCGCTTAAGTATTCCATGGTTGAATTGCTGGCGCGAGGGGAACTTCGCATTCGGGGTAATTTCATACTTTGGGGGATGGGAATAATGGGCTTCGTGGCATTTCTAGCTGCCGATATGCCAGCCGATGCGTCCAATGCCGAACACGCTGCCTGGTGGGCGTGGGTTCTTTGCGGCGCCGTGGCCATCACATGCATGGTGGCGGGGTGGTTTGTATTCACCCGCGGTCGCACCACCGCGGATCAGAACACGCGATGGTTTCGCCTTCTCTGCGTGCACGACAAATTGTGGGGTGAGCCGTCGCCACGGCGGATCGCCGGCGACCAGTTAGCGGGTGGTGTGGGTCTTTCTCTTGTGGACGCCCACATTTCCACCGCCATCATCCCCACCCAACCTTTCGGCCGCAGCTGGCTGGGCGATTCCCATGCCACTCTGGTGGGCGTGCCCGAGTCTGCGGCGGCTAGGATGCCTTTTGCTGCCAGCGGGTGCGGAGTGTGGGCTCTACCTGTGGAGACTCCACCGGTGGGGGCTCAGGTGACTCGGTTACCAGAGCAGCTGACTGTACCGGCGGTACCCGGTTGGTTTGTAGGTCTTTCCGATGCAGGCGAACCCATGCTGATCCACCCCATTCCCGGCGCAACGTTCGCACTGTTCGGCACCCCTGCACAGCTGCGTGCGCTTGAGGGGTCAATGAACTGGCCGGAGGAGATTTTCGATTTGCAGCGTTTCGGGAGCGCTGGATCCGTGGACGATTCAGCGGATGCCACGCGAGCTGCAGGCGTTAAGACACATGTTGTGCTCGTGGAGGTCTCCCCCGCTGTCGCCGGTAATACTGGTAGACACAGAATGGTCGATGCGCAGAAGAGGGCTCATCAGGGGGCTCACACGGGAGTTCACGGTGGTATCGGGTTCGATTCCGCGGAGGACATCTTGAACCAGGGACGTGCCCGGCTGCAGGCTGTCGGTGCTGCGGCAGTGGATGTATGCATTGCAGTGCCAGCAGTTGGCACGGGAGCAATCCTGGCCCACGGGGATCATCGGGAATACTTCAACTTCTTCGCCGTCACCGCACCTGCTCGCACCCCTGCCCCGGTGGCACAGCCAGCACAAACTGCAACAAGCGCGGCGCATTCACCAGCGCGATCAGCGCGCGCTTCAGCGCTACCTCCAACGGCGCGCTCCCCCAAACCGCGTTTGTATCACGGCTCGGCGGGAGATTCGTTGCCCATGCCCACCGGCGAACGCTTAGCACGGGTTGTCAGCGCCCGCTCCGCGAGATCTTCATCAGCTGGGTAGTCCACGCGCACTAGGTTCAGCCCCTCCGCGGGCGCGACTGGCACTGCGGAACTACGCTTTGTCTCTTTCAACAGCCCGGGAGTAAAGTCCTCGGATCGTTTGCCCGACCCCACTGTCAAGGCCGCTCCTACCAACGAGCGCACCATCGACCAACAGAAAGCATCGGCGGTCACGTGTGCCTCGTACGTCTGGGGCTCAGCCTCCGTCGAGACGTCAACCCAGCGGAATTCCTGCAGCTCACGGATAGTGGTAGCGCCTTCACGAGCTTTGCAGAACGCTGCGAAGTTGTTCAACCCAAGCAGCGCGTCGGAAGCTGCCTGAGTTTTCTCCAGATCAATCGGGTGGCGCCACGCGGCCGTATCCCGGGCACGCACCGGCACGGGGCCGGCCGGGTGAGTCGTTACGCGATAGATGTAGTGCCGGCGCAGCGCGGAGAATCGGGCGTCGAAACCCTTCGGTGCCATACGAGCGCCGTGCACGCGCACGTCGGAGGGCAACATGCGGGAAAGGCGCCGCACTAGATCCTCCGGGCGGGTGAGCGAGCGCTGCGCAAACGCATCAACAGGAATGTCGGCGTGGCACACTTGGCCGCTGGCATGCACGCCTGCGTCGGTACGCCCTGCGACAACAAGTTCAATAGGGTGGCGCGTGACCAGCGAGAGTTTCTCCTGCAAGACCCCCGCCACCGTGCGCAGCCCACCGGATTGGGTTGCCCAGCCATGGAAATCCGTGCCGTCGTAGGCAACATCCAGACGCACCCGAATCAGCTCTGGAATATCCTGCGGATTCTCGGGCATGGTCGGTGGCCTTTCTCTGGTAGGGTCGGTTGGTGCTTCCATCGCGCGCGACTTAGTCTAGTCTGCATGCACGACAGCGAATTCTCAGCATCCTCCCTCGATGCTCGTGCCCGTCGGTTGGTGGCGTGGGTTGCGGCTCTCAATGGCCTGGGTTTTCTTGTTGAGGTTGTGATTGCGCTGGTCATCGGCTCGGCCGCTTTGTTTGCCGACGCCGCAGATTTCCTCGAAGACACTCTCATTAACGTGTTGGTACTCACCGCCCTGGGGTGGTCGGTGGCCAGCCGACGAAAGGCCAGCTACGCACTGGCAGGACTGATTCTCATTCCAGCCTTCGCGGCATTCGGCACGGCAGCCTGGAAAGTGGTGACGGGGACGCCACCGGAACCTGCGACTCTGAGTGCGACTGCCATCGGCGCGCTCATTATCAACTTGGTGTGCGCTGTGTTGTTGCTGCGGCTGCGCGGAGCAAATAGTGCCCTGGTGCAGGGTGCATGGCTGGCTGCGCGCAACGATGCCGCGGCAAACCTGCTTATCCTCGCAGCGGGAGTGATTATGCTCTTCTGGGCCAGCGCATGGCCAGACATTGTGGTGGGTGTGATTATCGGTCTGATTAACCTGTCAGCGGCAAAGGAAGTGTTCGAACAGGCACGGGCGGAGGAGCCGGAGTTGGAGATGGACTAGCCATCCGCGGCTGGCGGATGTCGCTGAATCGGGAATGTGGCAGCAGCGCCCAGGGAAATGTCGTTGAATCGGGAATCTGCAATGCAAAATCTGGGAACAGCTGAATTCAAAACTCTCTGACCTGCGCTTTTAGAAACTTGCAATCGATTCCCAATAACACATTCCCGTTCTAGCGACATTCCCACCCAGAACCCTCCCCTGTTCAGTCGGTACACAGGCAAATGCCAAGCCATACGCGATATCGGGCGCAGATGGGGCCGGTTGGCGTCAACAATAAAAAGTAGAGAAGACAAAGGCGGGCCACGATCTACCCAAAAGGGTAACCGTGGCCCGCCTCAAAGCTAGGCGAAAGCGCCGGACTTACTTGTCCTCAGCGTCCTCATCAGCCTCAGCCTCTTCAGCCTCAGCCTCAGCGGCCTTGTCGGTCGCGGTGTCAGCCTCGACCTCCGGAGCCTCCTCAGCCGGAGTCTCCTCAGCCTTAGCCTCTTCAGCCTCAGCTTCAGCCTTCTTAGCCTTGGAAGCAGCAACGCGGTTAGCGCGCTCTGCCTCGGTGGAGGCCAGCTGCTCCGTCACCAGGGAAATCTGGGAGATCGGAGCGTTGTCGCCCTTGCGGTTCTCCAGCTTGATGATGCGGGTGTAGCCACCCGGACGGCCTTCGAACTTCGGAGCCAGCTCGTTGAACAGGTAAGCAACAACTTCCTTGTTCGGGATGAGCTTCAGCACGTTGCGGCGATCCGACAGGGTGCCGCGCTTTGCCTTGGTGATGATCTTCTCGACGTAGGGGCGCAGCAGCTTAGCCTTTGCGTCCGTGGTCTTGATGGCGCCGTGCTCAAACAGCTGAGCAGCGAGGTTGGACAGGATCTTCTTCTGGTGGGAAGCAGAACCGCCCAGGCGGGCGCCCTTCTTCGGGGTTGGCATTAGTTCTCCTCGTGTGGATCTTTAAATCAGTGAGCGCGTGCGGTTAACCACCGGGTTATTCCGCGATGTCCTCGCCCTCGGTGTCGATGAACTCGCCGGTCTCTGCGTCGTAGCCCTCGATATCGGTGATATCGAAGCCCTCCGGAGCGTCCTTCAGGCCCAGGCCCAAGCCAGCCAGCTTGACCTTGACCTCGTTGATGGACTTCTGACCGAAGTTACGGATGTCCAGCAGATCGGACTCCGTGCGTGCAGCCAGCTCGCCGACGGTGTGAATCTCTTCACGCTTCAGGCAGTTGTAGGAACGAACGGAGAAGTTCAGGTCCTCAATCGGCATGCTGTAGGCAGCGATGTGCTCGCTTTCCTGCGGCGATGGGCCGATTTCGATGCCCTCTGCTTCGTGGTTCAGCTCCTGTGCCAGACCGAACAGCTCCACCAGGGTCTTGCCTGCAGATGCCATGGCGTCGCGGGCAGTGATGGAGTTCTTCGTCTCCACGTCCAGGATCAGCTTGTCGAAGTCCGTGCGCTGTTCCACACGAGTTGCCTCAACCTTGTAGCTGACCTTCAGAACCGGGGAGTAAATCTGATCGACCGGGATACGTCCGATCTCAGAAGAAGCTGTAGCAGCCGGAACGTAGCCACGGCCACGCTCGACAGTCATCTCGATCTCCAGCTTGCCCTGCTCGTTCAAGGTGGCGATGTGCAGATCCTTGTTGTGGACCTCTACACCAGCCGGCACCTCAACGTCAGCGCCGGTAACCTCGCCAGGTCCTTCCTTGCGGATGAACATGGAGACAGGCTCATCGGAATCGCTGGACAGAACCAGGGTCTTAATGTTCAGGATGATGTCGGAAACATCTTCCTTCACGCCTGGAATCGTGGTGAACTCGTGGAGAACACCCTCGATGCGCAGGGAGGTTACTGCTGCGCCCGGGATGGACGACAGCAGGGTCCGGCGCAGGGAGTTACCCAGCGTGTAGCCAAAGCCCGGCTCCAGTGGCTCGATAACGAACCGGGAGCGGGAATCATCGATGAACTCTTCGGTGAGCGCGGGGCGCTGCGAGATGAGCATGTTTAAGCTTCTCCTTTTTCGGCGACCGCTATATGACGCCGTTACGGGGACAACCGCCACCGGGTTTGGTGGACGGTGCGGACGGTAGAAACCGCGTTTGGTGTTCTATCCGAAGTAAGTCTAACGAATTAGACCGTCAGCTTTACTTCGAGTAGAGCTCGACGATCAGCTGTTCCTGCAGCGGAATGTCGATCTGAGCGCGCTCGGGCAGCTGGTGCACGAGGATGCGCAGGGTTGCCGGTACGACCTGCAGCCAAGCAGGAACGATCGTATCGACCAGGTTCTCCTGAGCCTCTTCGAACCACAGCATCGAACGGGACTTTTCACGCACGTCGATGATGTCGTACTGGGAGACCTTGAAGGAGGGAACGTTGATCTTCTTGCCGTTCACGGTGAAGTGACCGTGGGAAACTAGCTGGCGAGCCTGACGACGGGTGCGTGCCAGACCTGCACGGTAAACAACGTTATCCAGGCGAGACTCCAGCAGGATGACCAGGTTGTCACCGGTCTTACCCGGGCGACGGTTGGCCTCTGCGTAGTAGCGGCGGAACTGCTTCTCCAGTACGCCGTAGGTGTACTTCGCCTTCTGCTTCTCCTGCAGCTGCAGCAGGTACTCGGACTCCTTGATGCGAGCACGGCCAGCCTGCCCCGGAGGGTAGGGGCGACGCTCGAAGGAGTTGTCGCCGCCGACGAGGTCGACGCGGAGGCGACGGGACTTACGGGTTGCGGGGCCGGTATAACGAGCCATTGTTAATCCCTAATCCTTTCTTCTCTTTAGACGCGACGACGCTTCGGCGGGCGGCAGCCGTTGTGTGGCTGAGGGGTGACGTCGGCGATGGTGCCGACCTCGAGGCCCGCGGTGGACAGGGAACGGATAGCGGTCTCGCGGCCGGAGCCCGGACCCTTAACGAAAACGTCAACCTTCTTCATGCCGTGGTCCATTGCCTTGCGGGCAGCGGACTCAGCAGCCATCTGTGCAGCGAAGGGGGTGGACTTACGGGAGCCCTTGAAGCCGACGTGGCCCGAGGAAGCCCAGGAAATCACAGCGCCCTTCGGGTCCGTGATGGACACGATGGTGTTGTTGAAGGTGGACTTGATGTATGCGTGGCCGTTTGCCACATTCTTCTTGACGACGCGACGGCCAGTACGGCGCGCGCCGGAACGAGTCTTCGGAGGCATAGGTTACTTCTTCTTTCCTGCGATCGTCTTCTTGGGGCCCTTACGGGTACGAGCGTTGGTCTTGGTGCGCTGACCACGAACCGGCAGACCACGGCGGTGGCGCAGGCCCTGGTAGGAACCAATCTCGATCTTGCGGCGAATATCGGCCTGGATCTCGCGGCGGAGGTCACCCTCCACCTTCCAGGTGTTCTCGATAACGTCACGCAGAGCGGACAGCTGCTCGTCGGTCAGATCCTTGGAGCGAAGATCAGGGGAGATGCCGGTCTTTTCCAGCAGCTCCTTGGAACGGGCTGGGCCGATTCCGAAGATGTAGGTCAGTGCGACCTCCATGCGCTTTTCGCGTGGCAGGTCAACACCAGCAAGGCGTGCCATAGGGCATTTTCCTTCCGGTTTAGCGACGGTTTTCTCCACACTCGTCCCTATTAATCCTTCGAGTATTTCGCCCACAGTCACGGAAGGGACTGTTCATGCACCAGGTGCCTTGAATGTGCGAAACCAACATTCCAACTATTGGAGTGTTGGAAGGAGGGCTCCGGCCGCCGCGGCCAGAGGTAGTGACCAGGAAGCGCTGCGCTAACAGCGATTCCCAGGTTGGATGTGTGGAGGCTTAACGATTTACTTGTAGCGATAAACGATGCGCCCACGGGTCAGGTCGTAGGGAGACAGCTCCACGACGACGCGATCCTCGGGCAGGATACGGATGTAGTGCTGGCGCATCTTGCCGGAAATGTGAGCCAATACCTTGTGGCCATTGTCCAGTTCGACACGGAACATCGCGTTCGGCAGGGGCTCGACAATGCGACCCTCAACCTCGATGGCGCCTTCCTTCTTTGCCATATCCTCCAACGTTTCCCCAGCTCAGATAGCTGGATGGGTGATGTTTTGCTACATGTGGCACACATATGGACTTTTCCACTGCTGGCCTTTTCGACGTTCTACCGATCACCAGCAGAGACGAAAGCCTCATGCACCACCTGCTAACAATACACGCGACCTGCGCATATGCAAAAACGCTCACTCTGAACCATTCAAATTCAGCGTGAGCGTCGATATCTCGGTGGTAGCAGGCTTAGGCGTGCTGCTCCTCGCGGCGCAGCTGCCCCTTCGCCAAACGGTTCACCGTCAGCGCAATTGCACCGTCACCAGTGACGTTACATGCAGTACCGAAGGAATCGATGGCGATGTATGCCGCAATCATCAGCGCCACCTGGCCATCGTCGAAGCCCAGCTGAGACTGCAGCAGCCCCACTGCGGCCATGATGGCGCCACCCGGCACGCCCGGCGCGGCAATCATCATGACGCCCAGCAAGAAAATGAAGCCCAACGCCATACCGGCGCTCATATCAATGCCCGTCATGTAGACGATGGAGAAAGCAAACAGGGCGATCTTCTGCATGGAGCCGGACAGGTGCACTGTCGCACACAGAGGCACCACGAAATCAGCCACGGACTGCGTAACGCCATTCTTACGGGTGCACTCCAGGGTCACAGGAATGGTCGCTGCGGAGGAGGAGGTACCCAGTGCGGTGAAATATGCCGGCATCATATTCTTCAGCGCCTTGAACGGGTTGCGCCCGGCAAAAACTCCCGCCAACACGTACTGAAGTAGCAAGATTAGCCAGGTCATCACGACCGCGAGGATGAGCACCTTCGAGAACTGGGTTAGCGTCAGCTTCAGATTGCCGTTCATGCCCATCGTCAGGAACACACCGAAGATGTAGATCGGCAACAGCGGGATGATGAAGTTCTCAATCACCTTCATCGTTACCTCGCGCAGCTCCTCAGCACCCTTGTACAGCACCTCGGTACGCATGGAGGCCATGGCGATGCCCACAGTAAAGGCCAGCAGCAAGGCGGACATCACGCCCATGGGCGGATCCATCTCTACAGAGAAGAACGGCTGCAAAGCGCCCGCGTCGATGTCTTCAGCCTCGATAATCGAGTCGCTGCCGAGCAGAGACGGGTACGTTCCTTCGGCCACGCCGTAGGCAATCAAGCCCGAAACGATGGTCGAAACATAGGCAATGCCAGCAGTTACACCCAGCCACTTGCCTGCCCCGCGCCCCAGGCTGGCGATTGCCGGCGCGATCAGCGCGAAAATCAAGACCGGGACGAAGAATCCCAGGAAGTTACTAAACAGTCCGTTAAACGTTGCGAACAGGCGCCCCGCCCATTCCGGGAAAAACAGGCTGCATACGATGCCCAAAATAATCGCAACGATAATCTTGAACAGCAGTGATTTAAAAAGACGGGATAGATTCATGCTGGCGCTTCCCTTTGCACATGCTTGTAGGTCCTCAAGAAACGATTAATGATTAGCGTACCCTGACTACTTCATGCCCCAATAATCGCCCTTGCCCCATTAACCCCTTCTCCCCGCCTTAAGCCCCTCGAATTCACGCCAGCGAGGTCGCACAGGCAGGGGGCGTCACAAAGAGTGCGGAGGAAAACCCCTACTTGCGCGGTGTCAGGATGCGCGGTCCATCAGCGGTCGCCGTGACGGTGTGCTCCCAGTGGGACGCGAAGCTGCCATCATCGGTAAGCACTGACCATTCGTCGTCGAGAACATGGGAATCCGCAGTGCCCAGCGCCAGCATCGGCTCGATCGCCAGGACGGAGCCCTCCTGGATCTCTGGCCCGCGCCCACCGCGGCCTTCGTTGGCCAAGTACGGATCTTCGTGCATGGTGCGCCCGATACCGTGGCCGCCGTAGCCGTCGACGATCCACAGCTCTACGTCAAACTTCTTCTCTGCGGCTTCGGTGGCCTGCTCCAGCGCCCAGGACACATCGGTCAGGCGGTTGCCCGGCACCATAGCCTTCAGCCCCTCGTACAGCACCCATTCGGTAGCGCGGTTGAGGCGATCGTGTTCATCGGCAATATCTCCGATGCCAAAAGTCCACGCTGAGTCCCCCACCCAGCCATTGAGCGTAGCCCCGCAGTCGACGGAGATGAGGTCACCTTCCTTCAGCACAACATCCTCCGAAGGAATTCCGTGGACGATCATGTCATTCGGGCTCGCACAGATCGATCCAGGGAAGCCACCATATCCCTTGAACGTGGGCACGGCACCATGGTCGCGGATAACCTGCTCAGCTACACGGTCAAGGTCGAGAGTGGTTTTGCCCGGCGCAGCGGCCTTCTTCACTTCCTGCAGTGCCAGCCCGACGATCTCCCCGGCCGCCTGCATAGCGTCTAGCTGCTCGGGAGTCTTCGCTGCGATCTTCTTGTTCTTTCGCCGAAAACCCATTGTTTCGCCTGTCCTTGTTTCTTTGTTGTGTGCTTCTTTGTTGTGTTTTTGTCTGTTTCTTTGGTGACGCCACCCTCACGGGGTGAATAACCACAAATCCCGCCAGGTCGGACCGTGTGGGGCCGGCTGGCGGGATGCGCGATTGCGTGGAGTTTACTTGTCCAGCGCGTTCAGCGTGGTGGTGGAGATATCCTCCACGGTGCCCTCTGCGTCGATGTTCAACAGGATGTCCTTGTAGTGATCGATCAGCGGAGCGGTCTCGTTGCGGTAGACCTCCAGGCGGGTGCGGATCGTTTCCTCGTTATCGTCGTTGCGGCCGCGGGCCAGCATGCGGTCGACGACAACGTCCTCGGAGACAACGTAGTTGATTACGGCATCCAGGGAGTGGCCGTCGTCCTGCAGCATCTTCTCCAGCAGCTCTGCCTGCTCGATGGTGCGGGGGAAGCCATCCAGCAGGAAGCCCTTGGCAGCATCTTCCTGGTTCAGGCGGTCGCGAACCATGTCAGCAGTGACAGAGGTGGGAACCAGCTTGCCTGCATCCATGTACTCCTGTGCCTGCTTGCCCAGTTCGGTGCCCTGGGAGATGTTGGCGCGGAACAGATCGCCGGTGGAGATGTGCGGGATCTTCAGAGAGTCGGACAGCAGGGATGCTTGGGTGCCCTTACCAGCGCCGGGAGGGCCGAGCAGAACTAGTCTCATTTCAGGAATCCTTCGTAGTTAGACTGCATGACTTGCGATTCGAGTTGCTTGATCGTGGTCAGAGCCACAGACACCAGAATCAGGATAGCGGTACCACCAAATGGCATCTGTCCCTGTCCGCCGGCCTGTGCCGTCTGCACACCCATGTTGATCAAGATGTTCGGCAGGGCGGCGATAGCGGCCAGGTAGATGGAACCGACGATCAGCAGACGGTTCATCACATATCCAAGGTACTCCGCAGTCGGACGGCCCGGGCGGATGCCCGGAATGAAGCCACCGTACTTCTTCATGTTGTCTGCCTGATCGTACGGGTCATACTGCACAGAGACGTAGAAGAAGGAGAAGAAGATGATTAGGCCGACGTAAACCAGGATGTACTGCCAGGCGGCCGGGTTCGACAGTACCGCCATGACGTTACGGTTCCACCAGTTGTCCTGCCCGGCGGCCTGTGGGTTGCCGGACTGGATGATCTGGGTAATGAGGATCGGAACAGTCAGCAGTGAGGAGGCGAAAATCACGGGGATAACGCCGGCCTGGTTAACCTTCAGCGGCAGGTAGGTGGAAGTCTCACCGTACTGGCGGCGGCCAATCATGCGCTTTGCGTACTGAACCGGGATGCGGCGCTGACCCTGCTCGATAAAGACCACGCCGACAACCAGGATCAGAACGCCAACGATGACACCGGCGAAGACGAAGCCGCCGGAGCCCGAGAAGATTGATGCGCCCTGTGCCGGAAGCGACGTTGCGATACCCGCGAAGATCAGCAGGGACATGCCGTTGCCGATACCACGGTCGGTGATGAGCTCGCCGATCCACATCAGCAGCACCGCACCGGAGGTCATAATCATCACCATGGTGACGAGGCCGAAGATGCCGGTATCTTCCTTAAGCACCTGCACACCTTGCCCCAGTAGCTGGCGGCGATCCGCCAGCGCCACGATGCCGGCAGACTGCAGCAGTGCGAGAGCCACAGTGAGATAACGGGTGTACTCCGTCATCTTCGCCTGGCCGGACTGGCCTTCCTTCTTCAGCTGTTCAAACTTCGGGATCACCACTGTGAGCAGCTGAACGATAATGGACGCGGTGATGTACGGCATAATGCCGACGGCGAAGACAGAAAGCTTCAGCAGCGCACCGCCCGAAAACAGGTTGATCAGGGAGTACATGGCCGAGTTATCGGTCAGACCCTTGATCTGCGCTTGAATCGAGCCGTAATCCACGCCTGGGGTGGGGATCTGGGCGCCAATGCGATAGAGGATGATCATCGCAAGGGAGAACAAGATCTTCTTACGAAGATCTGCGTTCTTGAACGCCGAGGAGATGGCGGACAAACTTTGCCTCCTGTGTAGTTTCTTTCCGTAGTGCGGGATCTACTGGCTAGCGCACCTGCACTTCAAGATACGCCCGCGGTGAGGCGACACTAATTGCAACCTGTACAGGTTAGCAGACAGGACAAATGCTTAGGACACTCTACCACCTACCACAAGCGCTATTTCAAATGGCACTTCCCCACCACTGCGCTTCGCCCCCCAAAAAATCGCCCTGCCAGCACATTACGTGCCGACAGGGCGATTGTTAGTAACTAAGTCTGATTAGAACTTATCTAGTCTTACTTAGCCTCGGTGACGGTGCCACCGGCAGCCTCGATCTTCTGCTTTGCAGAGCCCGAGAACTTGTTAGCGGTGACGTTCAGCTTCACGCTGATCTCGCCGTTGCCCAGGATCTTCACCGGCTGGTTCTTACGAGCCAGGCCAGCAGCGACGATGTCTGCAACGGTGACGTCGCCACCCTTGGAGAAAGCCTTCTCCAGGTCAGCCACGTTAACCACCTGGTAGGTGATCTTGGCGGGGTTGCGGAAGCCCTTCAGCTTAGGCAGACGCATGTGCAGTGGCATCTGGCCACCCTCGAATGCTGCCGATACCTGCTTACGAGCCTTGGTGCCCTTGGTACCACGACCTGCGGTCTTACCCTTGGATGCCTCACCACGACCAACGCGGGTCTTGGACTTCTTGGCGCCCGGAGCGGGGCGGAGGTCGTGGAGCTTAATTGGATCGCTCATGTTTACTCTCCTGCCACTTCTTCGACCTCGACCATGTGGCGCACAACGTTGATCTGGCCACGAACGATCGGGCTATCCTCACGGACAACCGACTGGCCAATGCGCTTCAGGCCGAGAGAGCGCATGGAATTGCGCTGCTTCGGCTTGGTTCCGACCAAGCCCTTGGTCTGGGTAATCTTCAAAGCCATTTCTTATGCCCCCTGTCCTGCTGCACGTGCGCGCAGCATAGCGGCCGGAGCAACCTCGTCCAGGGACTTGCCACGACGTGCGGCAACCTCTTCCGGACGCACCAGCTGCTTCAGCCCAGCGACGGTTGCGTGGACAATGTTGATGGCGTTGTCGGAGCCCAGGGACTTCGACAGGATGTCCTGCACGCCGGCGCACTCCAGCACCGGGCGGACAGCGCCACCGGCGATCACACCGGTACCAGGGGCAGCAGGCTTCATCATGACGATGCCTGCAGCATCCTCACCCTGGACCGGGTGAGTGATGGTGCCGTTGATCATCGGAACGCGGAAGAAGTTCTTACGAGCCTCTTCAGCGCCCTTCTGGATAGCGGCAGGAACTTCCTTAGCCTTGCCGTAGCCGACGCCGACCATGCCCTGGCCGTCGCCGACGATAACCAGCGCGGTGAAGCTGAAGCGGCGACCGCCCTTTACAACCTTCGAGACGCGGTTAATGGTAACCACGCGCTCGATGAACTGGCTGCGCTCATCCTGCTGGTTGCGACGATCGTTACGTCCGCCACGGTCGTTGTTGCGATCGTTGCGGTTGTTACGCTCGTTGCGCTCGTTCTTGTCGTTGTTCTCGGCGGAGCGTCCGCCGTTACGTTCACGTCCCGACATCACGCGTTCCTTCCGTTGGTGTTGTTCGTGGAGTTGGTCATTAGAACTTCAGACCACCTTCGCGGGCAGCGTCAGCCAAAGCGGCAACGCGGCCGTGGTACTTGTAGCCTGCGCGGTCGAAGACAACAGCCTCGATGCCAGCGGCCTTGGCGCGCTCGGCGATCAGCTGGCCAACCTTCGCACCGCGTGCCTTCTTGTCGCCCTCCATGGCACGTACATCTGCTTCCATCGTAGAAGCTGCGACCAGGGTGTGGCCTGCAACATCGTCGATGACCTGTGCGTGCATGTGGCGAGAGGTGCGGTGAATAACCAGACGCGGGGTCTCCGGGGTACCGGAGAGGTTCTTGCGGATACGGAAGTGACGACGTGCGCGTGCAGTGCGGCGGCGGGTGGAGATGTCCTTGCCCACCGGCAGACGCTTTTCGTTTTGTGCAGTGTTGCTCATTACTTACCCGTCTTTCCGACCTTGCGACGGACCTGCTCGCCCTCGTAGCGAATGCCCTTGCCCTTGTAAGGATCGTCCTTACGCAGACGACGGATGTTCGCGGCGATCTGTCCGACCTGCTGCTTGTCGATACCAGTGATGGAGAACTTGGTGTTGCCATCCACGGCGAAGGTGATGCCCTCCGGTGCCTCAATCAGCACAGGGTGGGAGTAGCCCAGCGCGAACTCCAGGTTCTTGCCCTTGAGCTGCACACGGTAACCAACACCGAAGATTTCCATCTTGATGGTGTAGCCCTTCGTCACGCCCTCGATCATGTTGAAGACCAGGGAACGGGACAGGCCGTGCAGGGAACGATTCTTGCGGTGATCATCCGGGCGGGAAACGAGGATCTCCTCGCCTTCCTGCACCACGGTGATCGGAGCCGGAATGTCCTGGCTCAGGGTGCCCTTCGGACCCTTAACCTCGACAGACTGGCCGTTGATGTTGATGGTGACGCCAGAGGGGACAGCCACCGGTGCCTTGCCAACACGAGACATGGTTTAGACCTCCTCTAGTTACCAGACGTAGGCGAGAACTTCTCCGCCCACACCCTTGTTCTGTGCCTCACGGTCGGTCAGCAGACCGTGGGACGTGGAAATGATGGCCACACCCAGGCCGCCGAGGACCTGTGGCAGCTCGTTGGACTTTGCGTACACACGAAGACCCGGCTTAGAAACACGACGCAGCCCGGAGATAGAACGCTCGCGGGACGGGCCGTACTTCAGCTCGATGTCCAGTGTCTTGCCAACCTTGGCGTCGGTGACGGTGAAGTCAGCAATGTAGCCCTCCTCCTTGAGGATCTCAGCGATGTTCGCCTTGATCTTGGAAGAAGGCATGGAGACGGAATCATGGAACGCGTTGGATGCGTTCCGCACGCGGGACAGCATGTCCGCGATGGGATCAGTCATGGTCATCAGTTTTGACCCATAGCCTTTCTCATTGCGGTTCCCAGCCCACCCAGACTGCGTGTACCGCGCGCTTGCTGGCTACTAGCGCGCCCCATGCTAAATAACGTGGGGTGCTCGCCGCCGTGTCCGCGCGGCCGCTCTATTGGGCGAGGGGCCTACAACAAAGTGGTTTGATGTTTACACTGCTTACGTTGCCGAGCCAGCCTTTCAGGCATGGGGCAACGCAAGACCAGATAACTCTAGCAACCACCTGCATGTTTACCCAAATCGCTGTTGAGAAAATGACGCCCCTAGATTCAGAACCTAAGGTCTCACAGCCCTTGACACCACGGAGCGCAAAATAAGTAGCCAATATGCTACTCCTGAACACCCAATAAGCGATGTGTCATATCTTCTCTTAGCTTTAAACTGCGAAAACAAGGCGTTACGTGAGATGTATCACAAATGCGAGTAACGCCTTGAAAAGTTGATTGGTGATTCACTACACATGTTGTACGTACTCAAAGTACGAGACTATTTGCGCCGCAATCAATCGCAGTTGACTCGGCACAATCGCAGTTCTATACACCCCTCATGGAAGGAAAATTCTTTGAAGTTCAAGAAGTCCCTCATCACCCTGGCCGCAGCATCCTCCGTAGCAATGGCTGGTATCCCGGCTGCCGTCGCTGAAGAAGCACCGGAGGCTCCGGTCACCGCAGCTACCGAGAACTCCAACGAGACCGACACCAAGCCGGCTGCTGAGGAGAACGCAGACGAGAACGCTGCTGAAGAAGGCGCTGCCGAGGACGAGACCAAGCCAGCCGACGAGAACGACAACGAGACCAAGCCTGCTGAGGGTTCCGCTGACAGCGAGCAGGGTCAGAAGCTGAAGGGCTCCGTTGACAAGCTGCTGGGTTGGGATGACTCCACCTCCACCCTGAAGAAGATCGAGGACGTTCTGGGCTTCATCGGCAAGATCGTCAAGACCTTCACCGGGTTCCCGGGCTCCAAGTAAATAACCTGGAACCACGACATAAACAACGAACCCCGCTTCCCTATCCCGAGAAATCTCGGGGGAAGCGGGGTTTTGGCTTGCTATACTGCTGTACTCAGCAGCTCGCTCTTACTTGAACGGGAAGCCCAGCTCGCGCAGCAGTGCGCGGCCTTCATCGTCGTTGGTTGCAGTGGTAACAACGGTGATGTTCATACCACGCGGACGATCGATCTTGTCGACGTCGATTTCATAGAACATGGACTGCTCGGTCAGGCCGAAGGTGTAGTTGCCGTGGCCGTCGAACTGCTGGTCACTCAGACCGCGGAAGTCGCGAATACGCGGCAGAGCGACGGTCAGCAGACGATCCAGGAACTCCCACATGCGGTCGCCGCGCAGGGTTACGCGAGCGCCAATGGGCATACCTTCACGCAGCTTGAAGTTAGCGATAGCCTTCTTCGCGGTACGGATCTGCGGCTTCTGACCGGTGATCTTGGTCAGATCCTCGATTGCACCGTTGATCAGCTTGGAATCGCGAGCTGCGTCGCCGACGCCCATGTTGACGACAACCTTGGTGACGCCCGGGATCTGCATGACGTTCTCGTAGCTGAACTCGCCGTTCAGCTTCTCGCGGATTTCCTCACGGTAGCGAGTCTTCAAACGTGGGGTGTAGTTTTCGCTCATCGTTAGATGTCCTTCCCGTTGCGCTTGGACACGCGGATCTTCTTACCGTCTTCGTCGAAGCGGTAGCCGATACGGGTCGGGTTGCCGTCGGAGTCAACGACCATCACGTTAGAAACGTGGATCGGAGCTTCCTGGGTAACGATGCCGCCGGACTCAGCGCCGCGCTCTGGAGCGGAGTTTGCAACGTGCTTCTTGATTCGGTTGACGCCCTCGACCAGGACCTTGTCGCGCTGCGGGTAGGCCTCAATAACCTTGCCCTTGGCGCCCTTGTCCGGGCCGGAGATAACCAGTACGGTGTCGCCCTTACGGATCTTCATTTAGAGCACCTCCGGAGCCAGGGAAACGATCTTCATGAACTTCTTGTCGCGAAGCTCACGTGCGACCGGGCCGAAGATACGGGTGCCGCGGGGATCGTTGTCGTTTGCCTTGATGATGACAGCAGCGTTCTCATCGAATGCGATGTAGGAGCCGTCCGGACGACGGGTCTCCTTCTTAGCGCGGACGATGACAGCCTTAACAATGTCGCCAGCCTTCACGGTGCCGCCCGGGGTAGCTTCCTTAACGGTTGCTACGACGACATCACCGATACCAGCGGAGCGTCGAACGGAACCACCGAGCGGACGGATGACCAGGATTTCCCGGGCACCGGTGTTGTCGGCAACTCGCAGACGCGATTCTTGCTGAATCACTTGAGTCTCCTAATTTGACCTAGAATTTTTGCGTATCGTGCGTGGGATTACCGACCCTCGCGCACGCGGTCTGTGCCGGTTAAAGCGCCAGGCTCTTCATGAATGCACATTGCGAGCACACAATGGAGCACACTGCACCTTTCGGCAACTGGAATATTGTTCCACACGCGCCCTCGGCTAACAAAATCGCCGTATCAGAAATCTGCCCCGTGGGGCGCCATTTATTCCGGCGGGGGTAGCTCAACCCACCCCCGACGGTAGTTCTCTATACCTTTTGACGCCACCTCATCCTCAGCGTGATGTGAGTGTGATATGCGCCCCAACAGGGCTCTTGCTCATATTGCACTATCTTGCAACCCCTGCACTTGTGACTGTGGAAAATCACCGCATCCACATGGGGATATTATTGAAAACTGAACTATCTCCCCATTTTTAAAACGTGCCTAGAGGACGACAGGGATCGCGAGGCTTCAAAATCTCCTTGGGTACCTAAGCGGTCTTCTCCAGCGAAGACTGCAATAGTTCCGCAGCAACCACAGCTGCTAGGCAGCAGATTGACACCATGCACACAGGCAATAGTCGTGCTACGTTACTTTGCGTACCCAAGGTCGGTTTAAGGCCGACACACCAACTTTTCTTACGTGAGGTTTAAACACATGAAGCTCAAGAAGTCTCTGCTGGCTCTGACCACTGCCGCTACCGTTGCTGTTGCTGGCACCGCTACCGCTGTAGCTGAGGAGCCCGCCACCAATTCCAGCTCCGCTGGCCAGGGCACCCAGAACGGCGAAAACAAGGACGAGACCGACGGCACGAACGACGAGAACGGCAGCGAGAAGGAAGAGGACAAGGATCAGCCGCTAGCTGGCTCCGGTAACAAGTTCTTCGGCTGGGACGAAAAAACCGAAGGCAAGAAGAAGCTCACGGATGTCGTGGCCCTGATCACCACCATCGGCGCTCTGGTTGCAGGCATCGTCACCCTAGCTACCAACCTCCAGAAGATCCCGAACCTGTTCAAGTAAGAACCCCTTCGTTCTACCAGAGCACAGGTTCCAGTCACCCACTAGTTTGGTTGGCCGTTAACCTCAAGCACCCCACGGCGATACACGATCACCGCGGGGTGCTTTTGCTGTTCCTAAGATCGCTACGATCCTGCCCCTCCCACTCCCTTCCCCTTTGCCACCCTATATGAGGTTAGGGTAGGCTCACTTTTACTATGTCACTGCAGCAGCTCGTATTGGATCCCTCAACCGCAAGCGACGCTTATCGCTCAGCGTTCGTCGACCATGAACTTGTTATGGCCCCTAGCGAACCCAAGCACCACATCATCCGCGCCACGGTGTGCAACGTCAGCGCTCCTGCACAACACCTCCGCCGCATTGTCATCGAATCCCCGGAACTAGTTGGTTTCAAACTCTCCGGCCCAGATGAATTCTTCGGGCTCTTTATGCCGCAAGTGGCCAGTGGCAAGCTTCATTTACCAATTCATGCCGGCGGCGCAAATATTCGCGCCAGCGTAGCTGCCATGCCAGATGAGCTACGTCCTCACCTGCGGTGGTACACCGTCCGCTCGCTGAATCCTGAGGCTGGACAGCTGACTTTTGACGTTGTGACGCATGGCGTCACTACCCCCAGCCATGAGACCGTTGGCCCTGGTCTCCGTTGGGTTTTGAGTGCCCAAACTGGCGATCAGGTGGCAATCTGGACCTGCCAGGGGCTATGGCATCGCGGGCGACGCTCCCAAACCTTGATCGCCGATCCGTCCGCAGCACCCTCAGTGCGCGCAATCCTGGAGTACACCCACGCATTCGCACCAGATCAATTGAAAGACATGCATGTCCGCATGATTGCCGAGAGCCCCAATGACCTAGAACCATTGCTCAACCCCAACTGGGAAGATGAATTGGGCAGCCTCGACATCCTGTTCGCCCCTTCTGAGAAATTTAGCGAAACCACCATTGCGCATTTGAGAGGGCTTGACCATTCTCAGCACCCTGCAACGCAGTCAAAGTACGTCTGGGTCGCGGGCGAGGGCCAGCTTTGCAAGGAAGTTCGGCATCATGCAATTTATACGTGGGGTCTCGATAGCGAATCCGTGCAGTGGTGCCCCTATTGGTTCCTCGGCAGGGCGCGCCCCTAATTAGCCACAATTCCTCGCGGCACAATGATCGGAGCCATACCGCGGGGATCTTCCCACACCTCGGCATTCAGGCCATATGCCTCGCGCAACACATCCACCGTCAGAGCCTCTTTCGGAGAACCCTCGGCGATCTTTTCCCCCTCCTTCATGACGATCATCTCGTCGCTAAAAGCTCCCGCCAGGCCAAGATCATGAAGCACGGTAATCACCGTCTTGCCCTCTTGAGCGAGCTCCCGCACGATACTTAGAATCTCTATCGCATGTGCCGGATCTAGGTACGTAGTCGGTTCATCCAACAGCACAATTGGCGTATCCTGCGCCAGCACCATCGCCATCCAGACCCGCTGCCGCTGGCCGCCAGAAAGCTCCGCCACGTCGCGGGCAACAAGATGGTCAACCTTCGTCTTCTTCAGCGCCTCGCGCACTTTTTCTTTATCTTCTGACGCCGTCGCTCCCCCACCCCAGAGCGATCGACGATAAGGGTGCCGTCCGCGTTCCACGAGTTCTCCAACAGTCAACCCCGCCGGACACAGAGGGTGTTGTGGCAAAAGTGCAATTAGTTGGGCGGCTTCGCGTGCCCCCAAACTATGCACGTCCTTATCCTCTGCAAGAACACGTCCTTCGGTGGGAGCAAGCAGCCGAGAAAGCGTCTTGAGCAGCGTTGACTTACCACAACCATTGGGACCTAAGAGCGTGGTGACCTTCCCGGGCTCTGCAGTGAAAGACACGTCCTTAACAATGCTTGGGCCGTCGTTGTAGCCCACGGTGACGTGATCAACTTGAACGTTCATTGAACCATTCCTTTCAGAGTTCCGCGACGGGCCGCCAACCACACAAGCAACACCAGCGCGGGTCCACCAATGATGGCGGTAACCAAACCCACAGGGGACGTAAATGGCAGTGCGCCCGCCACGACGGCGCACGCGGCCAATAGAGCGGAGCCTGCAAAAGTAGAGCACAGCGGATGGGGCGTGGGCGTTCCGGCCACCAGCTTGGCCAGCTGAGGAGCCAACAGTGCCACGAATCCAATTGGGCCGACAAAGGAAACCACCACCGCGACAATGCCCGTTGCGGCGATGAGCAAAATAGCGCGCACCCTCGTGACATCTACACCAAGTGTGGACGCGGTGGCGTCATCATGAGAAAGAAGAGGGACATCGCGCGTAACGCAGAGGCCTAAAACCACGAAGGGCAATAGGCCCAACACCATAGGCAACAAAGCTTCCGTACGCACAAAGCCGGTGGACCCAGCGAGCCAAGTTTGGGCATCCGTGGCACGAGTTAAGTCAGCCCTGAGCAGAAGATACTGCACTAAAGACTGCGTGAGGAACGACAGTGCCAGGCCGATGACCACTACGCGCTGCGACGTCCCGAAACCACCGAGTAGAACGAGCAAACCAACGATCACTAGTGCGCCAACCAAAGCGAGTGCAGCACGCCACCAGAACGTCGGCACCCCCTCACTCCATGCAGGGCGGGTGACTACGGTACCCGCCACAACCAAAACCGCCGCGCCGCCGGAGACACCGAGAATGTCCGGGCTGGCCAGCGGATTGCGAGCCATGGTTTGGGTCCACGCGCCGGCCAGCCCCAGCGCGGCGCCGACCAGAACGGTAGCGATTGCTACAGGCAGGCGGAGATCCCACACCACGTTGATTGCTTGCTGTGTTCCCCCACCGGTGAGAACCTCGATGACTTCCACCGGACTGAGCTTCACCGCACCTTGCCCCAGGATTAAGCAATAACAAAGGGCCGCTATGAGGGCGAACCCCGATGTGGCTGCCAGGACGCGTCTGCTTCGTGAACGCTTGATACTACGGATAGACGTCATATCGCTCATATCGCCAGCTCCGAGTCATTCGAGGTCGGTGAACTCTTCTTACGTCGCACCGCCAGAATCATCACTGGGGCGCCGACAATAGCTAGGACAATAGACATTTCCAGCTCGTTGGGCTGCAGGACGAAGCGGCCCACAATATCGGCTAGCAGTACAGCCGCACCGCCGACGATGGCAGTTGGTAGCAAGAGGCGGGTAAGTGCCGGGCCGGTAAACGGGCGTAGTAGGTGTGGCACGGCGAAGCCCACGAATGTCACAAGCCCCACGGTGGCAGTCGCCGAGCCGGCGAGGATGATCACCGCCGCGGCAGCCAACAAGCGGGTTCTCGTGGGCGAGCTGCCAAGGGAACGGGCGGAGTCCTCTCCCATCGCAAGTAGATCCAGCGGGCGTGCTACAAGCGCACCACATAGAGCACCTAGTGCTAGGCCTAAAGCAGCTAAGGCCACGTCTTCCATACCCCGCCCAGCCGTAGAGCCGACAGTCCAGCGACGGAGCCCTTCCAGGGTGTCGGAAGAATAGAGGCTCAGCATGTTCGTGGCCGCTTGTAGGGCAAAGGTAACTCCCACGCCCACCAGTACCAGAGTTAGCGGGTTACGGGATACGCGGGAAATCAACAGCACGATTAGAGCGGCGACGGCAGCTCCCACGAGCCCCACAAGTGTCCGCTCTCCGACCGTCGTTGCCCAGCCCAAGGTCAGTGCCGCGGCGACTGCAAAACTTGCTCCGGCGTTCACGCCGATAATGCCGGGATCTGCCAAGGGGTTGCGGGTCCAGCTCTGAGCAATGGCACCCGCCATAGCCAGGGCTGCGCCTGTGATCACAGCCAAGAGGGTACGCGGAACGCGCAAGTCCCAAATGATGCCGGACTGTTCAGCATTAATGCCGGACTGCGCGGACGGGTGCGGACCATGCATGAGGATGCTGGTCACCTCGCCAATGGAAAGATCTTTGGAACCCAAGTACAGGGAGACAACCAGCAGCAAAGCCAAACCAACGAGTGCGGCCGAAGTAAGCAAACGCCGGGAAAATACCAAAGAATGTCGAGTTCTTGACGCAGACACTTTCAACTAAATTGCGTCAGAGAACTTGTCGACTGCCCAGGGGATGGTCAATGGGTTCGGCATGCTCATTGCATTGCCCACGTTTTCGTCCATCCAGCGGACCTTGCCTTCGCGAACAACGTCCAGCTTGCTGAATGTTGGATCCTTCTTCAAGGTATCGGCGGCACCCTGATAATCAAGGACGAAGAGGTAATCGACATTGTTGAGGTCACTGTAGTTCTCAGGTGCGATGTCGCGGTAGAACTCGCCACCGTTACCTTCAAGCTCCTTCGGGATCTCGAAGCCCAGACTCTTGATAAACTGCCCACGACCGTCACCGGAGGTGTACAGGCCGATCTTTCCCTGATAAGGCATGACGATAGCCGCACGCTTGCCCTTGAGCTCAGGGTGCTGCTGTTGGAAATCATCGAAGGCCTTCTGCGTTTCTTCGACAAGCTTGTCGCCTTCTTCTTGCTTGTCTACAGCGCCGGCGATCTGGTTGACCTGATCCCGCCATGGGATCTGCCAGTCCGTGGCACCGTCTGGCTTAACGGTGGTTGGGGCGATGTCATTAAGCGCCTTCTTCGCCTGCGCGTCTACGGCAGAGTTCACCGCAATGATCTTGTCCGGATCAGCGGCGGAGATCTTCTCCAGGATTTCAGCAGTGAATCCATTGGCAGTACCGTAAACCACTTCAGGCTTGTTGTCGCCGAGCTTTTCGGTTGCCCATGGGCCGACGCCAGACGCATCAACATCTCCCTCAGCACCCCAGGGCGCTACGAGGACTGGTTGGATGCCAAGGGCAAGCAAGGTATCGCTGTCTCCCAGGCCAACTGCGGCGATGCGCTCGTCCCCGGTGTCCTCATTTTTTGACGCCGCCGCGTCATCGCCTCGGGAGCAACCAGACAGAACAAGAGTGGATGCTGCCAAGACAGCGGCGGTCTTCAGTGCCGCTCGACGGGTCAGCGAATTGTTTCGAAACATGTGGAAGCCTAACGTGTAAGGAACTCTTTGAAGCGCTGTAAAGTACCCGTAGCCCCAAAGGGCTGATGGCCTCTTTCAGCTACGGTGGATTCAGCAATCACGCCCATCTTACACAGGTTAGGCTAACCACACAAAAGGCTGCCCTAAGTTAATTATTTTGGGGGATGTGTGGCCGCCGATATGGAGGCAGCTCAGCCGCTAGGGGCCAGCCGACAGGGGGCACTTTAGAAACGGTTTAGCAAACCACCAAACGTCCGCCGCTCCTCCACACGCTTCGCCCGAGACAAATGTCCTGAGGTTCGCCCGACCACCGGCAGTTACCTACCTCCCCTCCCCACCTCGAACAGCTGGGCACTCCACCCCACCGCCTGCTGCGAACGCGCTACCGCACCCACGGCAGCCAGGTGCTTCGCAATTACACGGGCCGTGGGCAGCTGCGATCCATACAGAACGAGGCGTGATAAATCTTCCTCGTAGTCATGATCCTCGGCCCCGCTTTCCTGCAACACTGGGGTCACCAGGAACAGCTGCGCCCCAAAACGTAGTACGGCAGCTACCAGCTGTTGCAGCTCTATAGCTGGCCAACGCCGCCACGGATCAACCAGCACCACAGCATCTACCTGCTCACACAAAGTAGCCACTGTGCCAGCCCAATCCGCCCGGCGCACATCCTCACCGCTACGCCCAACCGTTGGAGCGTGCAGTGCACTATAGCGAGCACGATCCCGGCGGCGTGGAGCAATATCGCGCAGCATAACCTCCTCTGCGCTAGCCCCAGGCTCCGTCATCGCTGCAGTTGTTGCGCCTACTGAAATCCTTGCGTCATCTTCTGCCTCCGAAAACGACCCCAACACCACGGCGTTGGCCTGCGGTATCTTACGTAGAATCTCATCCGCATACACCGCCGCGGCCGGACCTCCCACCGCGCACCGAAGCGAGCCAGCATCCTGTCGCGCTAGTAGCTTGCTGCTCAGAATCTCCGCTGCGGCCGGGGCCGACCACTGAGCGCTGGAGGCCGCCTGTTCGTGTTCCTCCACGGCCAGTTGTGGCTGGGTTTGCACAATGTAGTCCCAGCGGTGCTCGCCCGTATCAGCCGGATTCTGCAGTGCCTGCCCTAGCTGGCCAAGTGCTGCGGTCTTGGCGGCTGCCGGCCCGGCAATCCAATCCCTTACTGGAGAATCCGGGTTTGCTAACTCGCTGCCCAGCGCAGTGAGGCCGATTCGAACCGCCCGTTGGTCCGCCACATCCTCCGCTGAGCTATCCAGTGCTGCATCCGCCGACAAAGTCACTAACCCCACTGCCTCCAAGTAACGCGCAATCCGGAGAGCCAGCTCCTGCTGCAGGCCAGTTGCTGCGGCCAGTTGATCCACTCGATCCGCGCCCTCATCAATCAGGCCAAAAATCCCCAACCCTACGGCTTGGCGCACCAGAATCGCCGACCCCATCTCGGTGAGTTCATGCAGCTCAATCACCGCATTACGGTGGCTCGTCACAGCCCCTGTCTCCGCCCCCTCACTGTCGCCCTGCGTAGCCGTCGCCCCTGCTTCCGATTGTGCCGGTGCCATTGCGCGCCAGTACCCCGTAATCTCCACGTTTTCCCGCGGAATCCCCAGAGCTCGAACCCAGCGTCGGATCGCCTTCAATCGCCCGGCCTCTCCCGCAGCCCATACATAGGGCATCGCGGCGGGCTCGGCCGCCCACTCTGGGTGTTCTCCGTACAACTCGGTAGCTTTCGCCACGAAGTCCCCGCCCTCGTCTCGCACCTGCCAGTGAATGTCCACCTGTGCTTCGAACTCCAGTCGCTGGATATGTGCCCGCGTGGCTACCTCAATAATCGCCACTGCCCTATACCCGGCGGGCAAAGACTCTATACAGCGAGCAATCGCCGGCAGCGCCGTCTCGTCGCCCACCATCAGTAGCCACGGAGTGTGGGTGGGCAGCGCTGCGCAAGACTTCGGCCCTGCGATATACAGGGGATCTCCCGGTCGAGCTCGTACGGACCAGTCCTCGGCCAGGCCTTGGCCATGCCGCGCGAAGTCTACGACGAGGCGGCCCTGGGAGGCGTCGAATGAACGGACGGTATATGTCCGAAACAGATCTTTGACCTCCTCTTGCCATAGCACCGTCGCGTCCTCCCGTGTGATGGGGTGAGGGCGCTCCCCGGTGGCCGGGTCTGGGAAGATGATGCGGATATCGTCGTCGAAACCATCGCTGACTAGCGGTGGTGCGTCTACGCCGAACGCACTATGGGCGCGTAGTTGTTCGCCCGTCAGAGTAATGCGACGCATCCCTGGTGTGATGTCCTCGATGTCATCGACCTGCAGTTCGCGGATCGTAATGGGGTAGATTTCCCTGTCTCGGCTATTCCTCGCCATGGTCATTCCTTTCTCGTTTCTGGGTTGGCGGTGTGCGGTGAGTCGGTGTGTAGCGGGTCAGTGCGCAGGGTCGGCATGCGGTGGGTCGATACCTGTCGCCTCGGGTGCTGGCCGGTCAGCCGAACTCTTGTCCAGCAGCCGCGGTGCCCATTGCTGGAAAACGTTCTTCCAGCCATCGGCTTTCACCAGCTGCGCGTGCGTAAGTTCAAGCTCGCTCACCTGCACCGGATACGCCCCCGGACGGCGCCTCCACGCAGCAGCCGGATCCCACTGCCCGTGTGCCACATCACTGTTGTTTTGCGTTGCCACCACTAGCTCGACCCGGCCTTCGTAGCTGGTGGGTGCTGCTGTGTGTAGCAACTGCATGCAGAAACGGATGTTGCTTTCTATATCGACGCCCACAGTACCCAATTCGTGTGACATCCCATCGGCACGCGCAATTGCCCGAACGTCGTAGTCACCAAAGGCTGTCCTGCCATCGGGCGTGCCCGGCGGCAAGGAATGCGTACCGGAGCTGGGGCTGCTGCCGCTGGGGTAGGCGTCAAGAATTCCTAAGAACCGCACCTCATAGCCCCGGCGCTGCAACGCGGCAGCGATGTTTTCAGCCACCACGCCACCGAAGGAGTAGCCCACCAACGTGAAGGGTCCTTCTTGTTGCTCGGCCAGGATCTGTTCGGTGTAGAGCTCCGCTAGCTCGGCCAGTGTTTCCACCTGGGGTAGCGGGGACGGTAGTTCGATCAGGCGGGTGTCGAACTCAGTGTCCGCCAGAAGGCTGGCCAGCGGGGCGAAGGCCAAGCCATGTCCGCCGATCGGATGGAGGCACCACACCGGGCGGCGTTGCGAATGCTCTGCAGTCTGTAAGCGCTGGGATTGCTGCGGCTTCGGCGGCTGCTTAGCCTTCATAGCTCCACCAGTGCCCTGCCCCAGCCGTTCCGCGATGGCTGCCGGAGTACCAGCATCCACAATGTCCTGGATCTTCAACTGCATGCCCTGCTTGCGCAGCACACCCATCAAACGCATGGCCAGCAGGGAGTCACCACCGGAGGTGAAGAAGTTCTCTTCGGGGCCGATCGGGTTGCCTAGCAAGCTCTCCATGGCGGCCTGCACCTGGGCGCATACGGGGTTGTCCTCAGAAAGCTCCCGGTTACCAGTATTGCACCTATCCGCTTCCTCTACTTCGCTGTGCCCATCTACTTCTATTTGCCCGTCCGCTGGCTCCTCAAACTCGCCGCGCTCCGGAAGCAACTCCACCAACCGGAGATCCCTACCGGTGGCGGCGTCGCACAGTGCATTGAGGAATGTGCCGAACCACCTCGCGGCGGCGTCAGGAAGAATGCGTTCCACCACATCCGGACGGTGCACCAGCGTAATTTCCAAAACGTCCCCGGGCGGGCACACGACAGTCAGCGGGTAATGCGTGCGACCGCTGGTGCGCAGCCCCTGGATGCGCAGGCACGACTCGGAGGTCTCCACTGTGTGTGGACCGCTCGGTGCACCGTAGTGTGCGTGATGGTCGTACACCACCGCGGTGTCGAACAACGGTGCACTTCCCACCAGGGTCTCGATCTCCTGTAGCGGCGTGGTCTGGTTCTCGCTGATCAGCGCCATGGTATCTGCCACCTGTCGCACGGTATGGCGCAGCGTGTGCCCCGGTTCGAGTTGTACGTGCAACGGGAGTGTGGTGATGAACATGCCCACCGCACTAGCCATTCGCGGCTGCTCCGCGGACCGGCCGGAAAGAGTCACCCCCGTAGTCACTCGGCGCCCACCATGCAGCGCAGCCAGCGTGAGCAACCATGCGGTTTGTACCAGTACACTGGGTGTGGTTCCTAGGCTCGCCGCGGCGGTTGCCACCCGCCCATCTGTGTCGCGGTGCAGTACGTGCGGCACCTCTGGGGCTTCTGTTGTGCTCTTTTTACTTGACGCCACCGGCCGCAAGCCAGCAATCACACCTCCGTGCTCGCCTGTGCGGCTGGCCTCATGGGGCTGATCGGTGCCGGTGAAAATCTGTTGCCAGGCGCGGTGTTCCCGCTCCAGTTGTTCGGCGCTGCGTTGGCACAGGCTTCGGGCAAATTCCGCGAAGGAGGGCGCGGGGTCCAGATCCTCGCCGCTTAGCAGTCGCTGCAAATCCTGCAGCATCACGGCGGTGGACCAGCCATCGGTGAGGACGTGATGGCTGCCCAGCACAAGTGTGGCAGGGCGGTTGGTTTCTAGTCGGTTACTCTCTGGCAACAGCACCAGGTCTGCGGTGACTAGCGGGCCGGATTCCAGGTCCACGGCGCGGTGGCCACGCAACTCCCGTAGCTGTTCCACGAACGCATGCGCTGCAGCCGGTGAGAAGTCTCTGCAATCGTGGATTGTCCAGGGCAGATCGAGCCGCTCCGGAATCAGCATCAGCGGGAGGTCGCTGCAATCGAACACGGCGCGCAGTGCTGCGTGGCGGCGCAGAATTGCCCGCATCGACTGGTGGATAAGCTCTGGGGAGGCCACACCAGTAAGGTCCACGGCGGCGGCAATAACGTAGCGGTCGGTTCCGGCCAATCCGTGGAACAGCAGCCCCTGCTGGGAAGCAGTAGCCGGGACAATGTCTTCCAGGGGACCGTGGGCGGCTTCCAGGGAGCGCAGATGAGCAACGCTGAGGGTCGGTGTGGGCTGGTTGGTTGAGCTGTGGCCTAGCCGAGGGTTCGTCGGCTGTGTATCGAATGCCCGGTAGTCGCTAGGTAGTGCTTGGCGCAGTACCAACCGATCCGCGACCAGCAGGTCCCGCGCCGCACGCTGTAGCTGTTCGTGCAGTTTCTCCAGCACGGTCGGGGATGCATCCCTGAGTGCTGCCAGGTCCGCCACGTATTCCACGTCTGCGCCGTCCGAGGTGAGGAAGACATTTATCGTCAGAGCCTCCGTCATCCGCCGGTCGTCGGATTCCAACACGCCGAAGCTCTCCTCCGGCTGGGCATCCAGAACATTAATCACCACACGACGGTTTGGAGGGCACGAAGCTGGATCCCACGGCTGAGCCTGCGACTCGGCCTCGCGCCCAGCGCGAACCCACGCTGCCATAAACCTCGGAGAATTGGCGGATGAATGAACGGAGGCACCGTCAGCCCTCGCAGAGAAAGCCCAACGCTCCTCCGTAGTGAACCAACCGATCAGCTCCATGCAATCCACCGCGCTACCGGTGCTGCCATAGTCACCAGAACGAGTGGCACCGGTGCCGCCATCGCGGCCGTGCCCTTCCACCACCAGCTGAAGCTCGGTCAAACCTACGGCCTGCAGCGCTTGCGCTAACAATGACACCACCACGACCTGTCGGTCTGTTCGAAAACGCTGCGCCAGCTCGGCACTCATCGCCGCAGCATCCGGCATCGCAATTTTTCGCCACATCATCGTGGCCTGCCCCCGTGGGCATAGCAGTTTCTCCGGCAACTCCGGCAAGACCGACAGCTCCGCCGATCCCGGTGGCACGTTCTGCACGGCCTGGTGCTCCACGGCACGCTGCATCCCGTGGGCGCGCAGGAGGCCGGTGAGCGCGGGAAGCTTCACGTTGGCGTCAATTAATACAGCATTCCACTCGCGCTGCAGGTTCGGCCAGGACAGCGCATCGATCGCCAGGTGGTGCACCATCACCAGCGCGCCTTCCCTGCACAGTCCGACCTGCCACATCACTCCACCATCGGGGGCTATGCCGGCGGCCAGCTGCTCCACCGGATCTGGGCCGTCCGGCGCAAGCTCCACCACAATCTCCTCGGCGTTAGCCAGTGGCACACGCGGGATCAGCTGCACTACGTTGTCCCAGTCCAGCAACATCCGCAGGCTCGCATGCCGGCGCTGAAGCACCTCCACCGCGCGTAGCACATCGGCTTGGCCGCACCCGGGTGGCATATCTAGCCACCGGTACATCACGTGGCGACGCATCGCATGCACGGTGGGCGCAGCTGCAATCTGCGTGCGTGCCACCGGACTCCACGGCAATACACCCCAATCCAGCCATTGATTGTCCCCATTATTGGATCTCGAATTACCCCCCTTGCCCAGGTCTTCACCAGAACTAAGGAAGGTCGGGCGCGCAGCCTGCGAAACCTGGGGAGCCTGCGGATTCTGCGGAGGACGGAAGTCTAATGGGATCTGCGCTAACGCAATGCCGCCCATTAGGTCCTTCGGCTGCAACAGCAGCCCCTGCTGACGTGCGCGAGAGGCCACATGAAGAGCAGCAATACTCTCCCCTCCCAAACTGATGAAGTCCTGATCAGGATCAGTCTGCTGCGGCGGTAGATGGAGAACATCACACACCGTGCGATGCAGCAGGAGGTGGGCAGGGTCGAGCGGCGCAAGCGGGTCGTTTTTACCGCTTGTAGTTGCGTTACCTGCGCTAGAGACCTCCACGGGTTCGGTCGCCTCGGGAGCTGCGGTATCCTCCTTCGCACCAGCGGTCGGCGGCTGCAGTCCGTATCCGGCGATGGCCTCCCGGTCGATCTTGCCGGAGGTGGTGGTGGGCAGCGCTCGCACTGGATGGATGCGCCGGGGGATCGCCGCGGCGGGTAAAGCAGCTTGCAACTGGTGCCGGATAGCGGTCAGATCTGAAGCGTCCATGGGCCAATCCCCTACCACCGCAGCAACCAACACAGTGGCCTGCCCACTGCGATTCAGTGGTGCCACGGCGCAGTGCCGCACGCCGTTCACGCTGGCTAGTACAGCTTCCACTTCGGCCAGCTCCACGCGCTGCCCATTGATCTCGACTTGCTCATCGGCACGCCCCAGAAACTGGTAGCCCCGCCCAGGAATCCATCGTGCCCGATCCCCGGTGCGGTAAATGCGCTCCGGAGCCCGACGCGGGTCGATGCGAACGTCCTCCTTGAACGCCGCATCGGTGGCCTCCGGAAGGCCACGGTAGCCGAGTGCCAGCTGTGGACCGGCTAGAACCAGTTCGCCTACTTCTTGGTCTCCTACCAGCTGCAGGGCGTTATCCACCAGGTAGGCACGCATACCGGCAACGGGCCGCCCCAGGTGTGCCACGCCCGGCTCCACTCGGGCCAAAAGGGCATCTACAGTGCTTTCGGTGGGGCCATAGGCATTGACGACCTCCAGGCCGGTGGCCGCCAGGTGATCCCACAGCTCAGCGGGCAGCTCTTCGCCACCCAAAACCACTAACTGCAGGCTCGGTACTTTCTCCAATAACTGCGCGGCCAACAACGCCTTCATCATGGAGGGAGTCGTATCCACCACATTGATCTGCTGTGTAGCGAAGTGTTCCACCAGCTTGTCTGCATCCCCAGTGGCCTGTTCTGGGTAGAGGTGCACGTCGTGGCCCGCCAGCAGCCACAGCAACTGGTCGAATGCTGCATCGAAACTGAAAGACGCCGTATGCGCCACCACCGCGTGCGGCCTGTCGTACAATCCGCTGCGGTGTTGGGCAAACAGAGAGCTAATGGCACGGCGGGGAACCTCCACGCCCTTGGGCTTGCCGGTGGATCCAGAAGTATAGATCAGGTAGGCCAATTGCTCTGGGTCTGGACAGGCTGCCGATTCCGCGGACCGTTCTACGACGTTCTCCTCCGAGGTGGTACTGCCCAAGGCTAGGGCGTAGCGGATGGCCGCCGCATCCACACTAGCTACCGGTTCAGCGTTCGCATGGATTTGCTCACGTCGCTGGGCAGGACTGGTGGGATCGATATAGACGAAGGGCACACCCGCGGCGAAAGCGGCTAGCACAGCAAGGGCCAATTCGCGCCCCCGCTCCATCTCGAGAGCGAGCACTGGTCGCGCCCTATCTTGCTCGGTGACTTGTTCCGCCTGGCGCCACCTGTCGCTTCCCAGAACCTCACGGCGAAAGTAACTAGCCAGGCGATGTACTGCAGCGTGGAGATCCTTGCTGTTCAGCACTGCAGCGCCCAGTATCTCGCGATCCAACATCTCAGTTCCGGGCTCGGTATCCCAGCCATCGGCAGTGTGAACCACCAGATGTGCCTGTGTGTGGTTTCGCAGCGTGGACAAAGCGGTGCTCAGAGCGTCCTGCGATCGGCTATTTTCGGCCACTTCGACACCTTGGGCGCGCCGCTGCTTTAACATTTCCACGCGCCGTCTCTGGCTATGCAGTGGCAGCTCCCCGATCTTTCGGGATGTGTCTTCAAGCGCCTGACACGTGAACTCCCGCAGTGCCTCCAACCGAGCCCGCGCATGCTCGGCACTCACGCGGGCCGGATCCGTCTCAAAAGCCATGTCCAGTCCGCCATCCTCGGCCGGGGTGAGCACCAATCCCAAATCCTCCGGCGGCCCACCCGCCACATTGCGCAACCGCCCCGGAACCCCCGCGAAATCCGCCCGGGTGGTGAAGGCCTTAGCATTCACTCCCACTCCGTGTAGCACGTCAGCCACCCGGGAGTCCCCCGTGATCTGCGGTAGGCTCTCTCCACGCAGTCGCTGGTGGGCCAGTAGACCATGCAGCGACTCCACCGCATGGTGTAGATACTCCTGCACCGTTTGTTGATTGTCGACGTTGACTCGCAGTGGCAGCACATTGACGGCCATTGCAGGCGTGCGGAGCTCTCGCGTATGCGAGCGTGCCATCACGGGCACAGCCAGGAATTGTTCGCTGGTCGAGCGTGGAGCCAACAGACGGTGAACAAACGCCCCGTACAGTGCGATCATGAGCTCTACCCACGTAATCTGCTCATCAGTAGCGGCTTTCGTGGCCTTCTCCATGATCTCCGGCCCCAGGCGCATGGTGGTGGTGATTGTGGTTTGCCCTGTGCCTTCTGCCTTTGTGGCCGTATTCATCGTGGCGCGCTCAGCAACTTCCGGAAGCTGTGCGAGTACGGACGTCCAATACTGTTTATCCCGGGTATGCTCCGCGGATTCGCGGTACTCCTGATCCAGCGCCACCAGTTCGGACAGCGAAGCTGCCCGGAATGGACGAGCCTGCTTTCCTGCCACGCGAGCGGTATAAATCTGACTAAGGCGACGCGTGAGCAGGGAAGCCGAGAAGCCATCGACAATAAGGTGATGATAAAGCTGGACAACCCAGGTCTCGGTGACGTCGAGAAGAATAATGACATAACGACACAACGGTTGATCCACCATGGTGCGCATCGTCTCGGCACATTCGGCGCGTAGCGCATCTACCCAGGCTTCCGCGCTGCGCTGGGGATCCGCGGCGTGCCGCACGTCGATCACGCGGTCGACCCCGGGGCCTTCCTGTACCACGGATTGTTGCGGGGTAAGGCCATCCGTCGTGACGCGCACGCGCAATGTCTCAGCTTCCTGTTGCAGCTGTGCGATGGAGTGCTGCAGAGTTTCCAGCTCGATGTGCCCTGGCCCCAGGTGCAGTACCTCACCAACCACGTAGTAGGGCGATTCGGGGTTGAGTTTTTGGGCGTTCCAGACACCGTATTGAGCGCTCGTTAACGGCAGCGTAGAAGACAAGTCAAGTTCCTTGTGAGTCGGCGGGCGGCAGCGGGGAGGCGAGTGAGAGAACAAGAAAGGGCATAAGAAAACACCCCACGCTGCCACACCGGGCGACACATTCGCGAGGGGTGCTGGAGAAAAAGAGACTAAGAGATCTCTTTCAAGGTAGGCTTGACCTGCTCCAATACCCATGCACGGGACAGGGCGGTCGGCGTGTTCAGGCCAGCAACCACAGCCTCGTTACCCGCCAGGGTGGCGCCGGACTTGACCTGCGGCAGGTCTGAGTAGCCCGGGATCTTCTCCACCTCCGCGATGTCACCGGTGCGGTTATAGATCACCATGAAGTCCGCAGCCAGGGCGGAGACGTTTTCTGGCGACAGAGTCACGCGCCCCTGCTGTACCTCGATTGAGCCGTCGGTCAGAGATTCCGGGAACTTCATACCCAGGTCGTAGATAAAGGAGGCTCCTGGATCCTTCGGGTCGGCCACAGCTCCAAAGGATCCCTGAGCGAACTGGGAGACCACACCGGTCTTACCCTCGATATTCGGCAGCTCGGACTTCGCATCGGAGAAGACTTTCTCATCCTGGTCGATGACTTCTTGAGCTTTATCTTCCTTGTTGAAGATCTTGCCGAGCTCCTTCAACTGCGACTTCCAGCTGATCCCCTCACCCTCGGTGCCAATACCACCCAGAGTGGGCGCGATCTCGGAGAGCTGTGTGTAGTTATCCTCGGAGATCGTCCAGTAGTCCCCGACGATGAAATCCGGAGCAGCGGCGGCGATCTCTTCCTTCGGCAGAGTCTTGAAATCGGTCTGCTTGATAATCTCCACGCCATCCAACTTGCCGTCGCGCCACGGGGCATTCATGTCCTTAGCAGACACCACCACGGCGGAGGGCTTGATGCCCATAGCCAGCAGGTTGTCGATGGCTGGACCAATGGCAACGACGCGCTCGGGGTTTACGGGGTATGTGTCTTCCCCCCAGGCGTGCTTGATGTTGACTTCGGAGGCATTATCGCCGGAATTCGCTGCGGAGTTTGCGCCTGAGAAAGTATTTTCCGCCTTGTCATCTGCATCGGAGCTGCAGGCTCCCAACACCAGGGTAGTGGAGAGCACGGCGATGCTGAGCGCACGGACAACGTTTGAGTTCTTCATTCTGAATGGGTTTCCATTTCACTAAACAAACAAGATTAGGTAAGGCTACCATCACCAAGGGTAGGCTAACAAGGGCAATCTGAGACTTTTTAACTTAATTTGGATCGGGGAGGGCACGACGATCCAGCTTCCCATTACTGCTCAGCGGCAATGCCTGCAGAGCCACTACACGGCTGGGAACCATGTACTCCGGTACTGATTCGCGCAGCACAGCAGCCACCTCCGTAGGCGGTAGTACCACTGCTTCCTGATCCCACACCACATAGCCCACCAGCACTGGTGAATCCTCGCCAACGACACGACTGGCCGCCTGCCGCACACCAGGAACCCGTCGCAGCGCCGCATCTACCTCTCCCAACTCCACTCGGTTGCCCCGGATCTTCACCTGGTCACCCACCCGACCTACGAATTCCAGCAACCCCACCTGGTTCCATCGTGCTAGATCTCCGGTGCAGTACATTCGGCCGCCATCAACCTGTGGGTACCAACTGGGCACAAAAGATTGTGCCGTTAGCTCCGGGCGGCGCCAATAGCCAGTAGCCACCTGCACCCCGGCAATGCAGAGCTCACCCACCTGGCCAGGATCGGTAACCTCTTTCCCATCCTCAGCGCGCAGATAACTGCTCACATTGTCTTGAGGCAGACCCAACAGCGACGGTTGCCGACCATCCCCCGCGCTGGATCCCGCCAGCTCAGCCAGCAATTCCTCGGTATATTCAACCCACAGCACATCCATCGCGGCCTCCGTGGGCCCATAAAGTCCATGCACCCGGCAACCGATCTGTCGCAGGCACCGTTCTGCCAGCGCACTGGGCACAGCCTCGCCACCTAGCAGCAGATGCTTGAGCCCAGCCAACCTTTCCAGAGGCTCACCCATGTCGTCCATGACATCCAACAGCGTGCCGAGCATACTCGGCACCATCGACAGCACACTGACCTGGTAATCCACCAGCAAATCCAAAAAGCCATCGATATCCCCCATCCACCACTGTGAATCGGGCATCACCACCGTTCCACCATTAGCCAGGGGGTTCAGGATCTCCGCGATACCCACATCAAACACCGCCGGCGCCTTCTGCAGCACACGAAGTTCCTCGCCAGGCCCCACGATCCGGGCGCTCCATTCCAAATGGCAGGCTACGCCACGGTGAGTATTCACCACCGCCTTCGGCCGCCCGGTCGAACCTGAGGTGAACGTGATGTAACAGGGATCCTCCGGGCAAATGTCCGTGTTCACCTCCAACAGCGCACCGCTCACCTGCAGCGAGCCACCCGATCCATCTATATTTTCGCGGTCACACTCTGCGCCACCAATCCACACTTCAGCGGCGCAAGCTTCGGCGACGACTCGGCGCAGCTCCTGTTCCGCAGACTGCTCCACACCGAGCAACATCACCAGCTCCGGCTGAAGATCTTCCAGCTGCCAACGCAAACGCTCTGTTGGAGAATCCACCTCCAATGGACAATAGACTGCGCCCGAGTGAAGAATCCCTGCCACCATTACCGGTAGCCGAGTATCCCGGCGCGCCAGTACCGCGATCCGGTCCCCTCTACCCAGCCCGCGGCTGCTAATACTGCCGGCCACTCGCCTGGCACCTCTAGCCAGTTCTGGCCAAGTAATGGCCCCAGCAGGCCCCGTAACCGCTAGCCGTGGGCTATCTACCCCACACTCCTGGACTGCCGCACAAATCATCGCATCCACCGTGGCATAGCGCTGCTTCACTCGGCGGCCATGAGGCCGCGGTGCTGGAAATGCACTCATGAACGCACCTCCGCCCGAACCCCAGCCTGCACCCCAGCCCGCATGCCAGCCTGCACATCGGCGGCATTATCGCCCAGGCCGTCCCCTACACCGAGCCCAGCTACTACCCGATCGGAAAGCTCGCCCAGGCAGCTCAGGTTCGCAAACCCCGGCCCCTGGCGCATACCTGCCAGTGCCGGAACAAACAGGTGCGGAACCAATCCCTCCACTGCCAGATCTGCCCCAATACTGGCCTCCCAGGCCGGAACGGAGCTCAGCGCTGCATCGGACTGGTTGCCTAGTGCGCGCTCCAGGAGGAGGCGCACCTGTGGCGTCATCACATCACAGAACCACAAGGGCCTACCACCGCGAGCGTCAATGACGAGATCGCACAGCTCGGTGTAGGAGCCACACACTTCATCATCAATATGCACCCGCAGTCGAAAATCAGCGTCCGGCGAGCTCGCCAGCTCCACACGGCGGACAACGCCACGGCGATGTGCCACGCGATCATCGGAATCTAACACCTGCTGCACCCGCACAGAAAGCACCCCACGGTCGGTTCTGCGGATGAAGTCTCTACGCGCTGCTTCGCTGAGTGTCACCCATTTGCGCGGATCTGTATACAACTCGTTTTCGAATTGACTCTCCCCACGACTGAACATCGTGGCCAGGGGCGATACGGCCAGAGCTTCCTCAATATTGAGGTGAATTAGCTGGTCCAACACGGAAGCTGCAGATTCCCCAGTACCGATCACCACAACACGAGGGACCTCGGGGAGGCTTCCACGCGCCTTGAGATCCCAAAATTCTGCCACAGAGAGCACACCCGGAACATCCGAAATTTTGCCGTCGCTACGGCCAGGGCCGGTAACGAGCACACTATCGGCCTCCAGAGTGAACTCGGCGCCACGTGTGTCCTCGGCAGTGAGGCGCCACCGGCAGGGCTGGGAGGCAGTGCCGGTGGCCGTGCCCGTAGGGCTAGTGGCACTACTTTCAGTGGTCACGTCGAGTAGCCGCACCGTTGCTGGAACCACCCGCATTCCCATCTTTTGCGCCGCCCACTCCAGGTAGCTAGCCCACAGGTAGTGCGGTGGGTTGGGGTGGCCACGGTCGATCCAAGAGGCATAACGATCCGACTCCGTAAGGAAGCGCACCCAGCTAAGCCCCAGCATGCTCCGGTCCACGGCCTCGTTGAGCTCGCCCGCGATGCGCGTGCGGTAGGGAAATCCCAGATCTTTATCGGGCGAGGTTCCCAGCAACTGCCGCCCGTCCGTCCACCCACCGCAAGGCTTCCAATTACCGCCAATGCCGTGCGGATCCAGCACGGTTACTTCCGGGGTTGGAACGCCCAGGCTGCGCAGAGCGTGGAGTTTCGCCTGAACGGCTAGCGCTTTTGGCCCCGCTCCGATGATCGCCAATGATTTCAACTTACCATTCCCTTACCAAGTGAAGGCTTACCTTACACATAGACGGTAGTATGCTTACCCATGATTGACAATGACCCCCAGCAACAGCCTGAGTCACTGCTCACAGGAAGCCCCCAACCCCGCCCGGAGGAAATACTGGCCCGGTTGCGCCACGACATCCCGACAGCGGATTTCCTCCCTTCCCCGCCACCGTTACCGCAGATGAACCCTCCCTTTTCCCTACGCCCTGCGGACCCAGATCCCGAATCTTCCGATGCCGATCTGGTGGCCGAGTGGATGTCCCGCCCTCACTTGCGCGAGACGTGGGAACAACCCTGGCCAGCCGAACGCTGGCGCCAGGACTGGGTCGCAAAAACTCACACCACCTACGCTCGCGCCGCAATACTGTCCTATTCGATACCCCGCTCCCCCCACATCCGGGCTGCAAAGGAAGCCACGAGGGGCGATGCCTCCGCAGCTCCTACACCGTCTGACGAGAATGACGCCACAACCCCGGTGGGGTACGTGGAAATCTATCGCCCGCACCGGGACGAGATTGGCAGCAGCTATCTCTCTCAACCCCACGACCTGGGAGCCCATATCGCAATCGGCAAGCCAGAACTGACTGGCCATGGGATCTTCTCTTCTTTTCTGAGCGAGCTGGCCGCAGCACTGCTAGAGCAAGACCCGCAGTGCCAGCTGGTGCTTGGCGAGCCGGACTATCGCAACACCCGCACGCACCGGGCGCTGGCCAAGGCCAGTTTCCAAGATTTCGGCGAGCGACAGCAGCGGGCAGACCGGCGCGTACGGTTGTTCGGCTTAACACGGCCTAGCGCAGGGCGTGAGCCGCAACAGCGATTGGAGGCCACGCCATGAGTGTGCGCACCAGCCGCCTACTGGGTCTGGGGGTACTACTCCTACTGGTCGTCAGTGGCACGATCTGCAGTTTCCTGTACGGCGCCCGTTCCATCCCCGCAGAGGACGTGTGGGCTGCACTTCGGGATCTCCCGGCTACCAGTAGCTCCCCGGAGGAGGTTCCAGTCAACCAACGCGTGGTCGCCGAGCTGCGCCTGCCACGCACCATATTGGCCATTATCGTGGGCGCGGCACTAGGCGTAGCCGGCGCCCTAATCCAGGGACATACCCGCAATCCCCTGGCGGATCCGGGGATACTGGGAATCAGTTCCGGCGCGGCACTGAGCGTGGTGGCCAGCTACGCCCTGTTGGGCATCAGCGCGCCTTGGGCGACTGCGGTGGTTGCCTTCCTTGGTGCAATCGCAGCGACGGCGCTGGTCTTCGGCCTAGCTTCCGCGGGCAGAGCCACGGTAAATCCCCTGACCCTCGTGCTGGGCGGAGCCGCGCTGTCGGCAGTGCTAAGTGCCATCACGAGCGCCTTCGTTCTCACAAGTGAAAACAACCTGGATAGGATGCGCTTCTGGACCGTCGGTTCCCTAGCGGGCCGGGATATGAACATCGCGCTCAGCGTCTTGCCGTTTGTGGTTCTGGGGTTGATCCTGGCCTTTGCCACGGGCCCGCAGCTGAACATCCTAAATCTGGGCGACGACGTGGCTGCTGGCTTAGGTATCAACACTGCGGCCGCGCGACTAGGTGGCATGGGCATCATCGCACTGCTGGCAGGTGCAGCCACTGCCGCTGCAGGACCGCTGGGCTTCATCGGCCTGGTGGTACCCCATATCGTCCGAGCCCTCACCGGCCCGGATTACAAGTGGATTCTGCCGTACTCCGCACTAGCCGGTGCAGCACTACTTCTTTACGCGGACGTGGTGGGGCGCCTCATCGCCCGGCCCGGCGAGCTCCAGGTGGGCATTGTGCTGGCGTTCGTGGGTGCACCGTTCTTCATCGTCTTGATTTACCGAAAGAAGGTGGCGACGCTCTGATGGGGCTCAACAAGACTTCGCGCAATAGGCTCACCGCTACCGAGCGGGTTCCAGGCCGTCCGGCATTCAGGGTCGGGCCAATCTCCTTCGTTTGGCGCCCAAGAGTGCTGCTTGTATGCCTCATTGCCGCGGCCCTTATCGTTTTCTTGGGAGCATTTTCCATTGGACTAGGTGATTTCCCCATCTCCGTTTCCCGAGTGCTGGAGGTTGTCTTCCGCGGGGATGGAAACCGCGTGGAAAGGCTAGTGGTCCTGGACTGGCGCATGCCCCGTGTGGCAACCGCCATCGCGGTCGGCAGTGCTTTGGGGCTTTCTGGCGCGCTAACTCAGACAGTCACCCGCAACGCACTGGCCAGCCCGGATATCCTTGGTATCACCACGGGCGCCTCAGCCATGGCCGTGACGGTCATCGTCCTCGGCGGTGGCAGCGGATTTCTCAGCTGGCTGTCCGGAATCGGAATCCCCCTGGCCGCACTACTAGGGGCGATACTCAGCGCTACAGCGATCTGGGCACTGGCGTGGCGGCGCCAGGCGGATTCCTACCGACTAGTGCTCTTTGGCATCATCATCACCGCGCTGCTCAGTTCCTACATCAATTTCCTTATGATCCGCTCGGAGCTACGGAATGCTACCCAAGCGCAGTTCTGGCTCACAGGCTCCTTGGCCACAGCGGGCTGGAATACCACCATCCCGATGGTGATTCTGGTGATCGCGTGCTGTCCCCTACTGGCCTGGATCGGCTACCAGGCGCTGGCCACCACTTTGGGACCCGATCTGGCTCGGGCACTCGGCCAGCGGGTCAACGGTGTACAGGTCGCGATGCTGGCGCTGGCCGTGGCCCTAGCTGCGGTAGCAGTCTCCGCCGCCGGCCCCATCGGCTTCGTCGCCTTCGTAGCACCCCAGGTGGCCCTTCGAATGTGCGGCGTACCCACCCCACCGCTTGCGGCTTCGGCGCTCACCGGTGCAGTACTGCTGCTGGGGGCGGACATCGTCACCCAAGCGATTCTGCCGGTGGAACTTCCGGTGGGCATTGTGACCTCCGCCCTAGGTGGCATCTTCCTCATCTATCTGCTCGTTCAACGCACTAGGAGCACAGACGCATGACCTCTTCCACACCCCAGCCAAATACAGCACAGCACAACACGGCACTACCAAATACAGCACAGCCAAGCGACACCAGCGGCGTAGTTGCGTCCTCGATCACGGTGGGCTACGGCGAGCGCACCATCATCCGCGACCTTAGCGCCACGTTCCCGGCGGGCAAGATTACTACCATCGTGGGGCCCAACGGCTGCGGTAAGTCCACATTGCTGCGTGCCATGTCCGGCCTACTTGACCTCAATACGGGAACCGTTCGTGTGAATAACCAGGACATCACGGCCATGAAACGCAAGGAGGTCGCCCGACTATTGGGCGTACTTCCCCAATCGCCCGTGGCCCCAGAGGGCCTGCTGGTCTCCGATCTGGTGGCTCGCGGGCGGCACCCACACCAGGCGTGGTTCCGGCAATGGTCTTCCACGGACGAAGGGGCGGTACTCGAGGCCCTGGAGCAAACAGATTCCAAGGATCTTGCTAACCGCACGCTGGATGAACTCTCTGGCGGCCAGCGCCAGCGCGTGTGGATTTCCATGGTGTTGACGCAGAACACCGACATCCTTTTCCTCGACGAGCCGACCACCTACTTAGACCTGGCGACTTCCGTGGGCATCTTGGAACTGGTTGAGGACCTGTGCCAACGGCTTGGCCGCACCGTGGTTATGGTGCTGCACGATCTAAATCTTGCGGTGCGTTATTCCGATTATCTAGTGGTCATGAATGAAGGCCAGGTGATGGCCTCCGGTTCGCCTTCGGAGATCATTACTGCAGAGCTACTGCAGCGGGCTTTCGACCTGCGAGCACGGGTGATCGAAGATCCGGAGACTGGCGACCCGCTCATCATCCCTCTCAAGAAATCCAAAAATAACACCCTTGATTAGCCTAACCTAAGTCGATTACAGTGTCCGCTATGGATTTCAACATTCCTCCGCACCTAGCCACACGGCAGCCAACCGAGTCGCCGCCGGAGCAAGCGCAACTACAACAAACGGTGATCGTGACAGGTGCTGCTGGAGGCATCGGCCGCGAGTGTGTGCGCCTGCTACGACAGAACGATCACACCGTGATCGGCTGGGATCTACCGGAAGTAGACATCACCTCTTCAAACCCGACTGACCCACGCAGCGTGGAAAGCCACCTGTCGAAAGCACTGGCAGCTCACGGGCACATTGATGCACTCATCCACTGCGCGGGAACCTTAATCCCAGATAGCGCACTGACGGGCCCCACGGCAGTTGACACAGTTGACACAGTCTCGGGTATCGGTACGGACCCCGACGAGACCGGAGCCTGGGAAAACAACTTCGCTGTCAACGTCACCGGCTTAGCCCGCACATGCTCCGCAATCGCCCAGCACATGGTGGATCGCGGCACTGGAGCAATTGTGGCAGTGACTTCCAATGCAGCAGCACAGCCCCGGGCACGCATGGCCTCCTATGGAGCTTCCAAAGCGGCAGCGACTGCCTGGTTGAAAACTCTGGCGCTAGAGTGCGCCCCACACGGGGTGCGCTGCAACAGCGTATCCCCTGGTTCCACAGACACCGCGATGCTACGCACCAGCTGGCACGGCGAGGATCGAGCCGCGCAGACCCTTGCCGGTGTACCGGAGGACTACCGGTTAGGCATCCCCTTACAACGCATCGCGCAGCCAGAAGATATCGCGGCAGCATGCCTCTTTCTTATCTCCCCTGCAGCCTGCCACATCACCATGCACGACCTCCGTGTTGATGGTGGCGCCACCCTAGATGCCTAGCCTCTGTACCCCCACCAGCCCAACGAAAGGTTATCTCTATGGCGATTCCACCCATTTCGCCCTATCCCATCCCCACTCCATCCACCACACTGCCCGCCGATTGTCCGGCGAGATCCTGGGCCCTGGAGCCCGCACGCGCAGCACTGCTGGTGCACGACATGCAGAAGTACTTCCTAGCTGCCTATGACTGGAACAAAGAACCGCTACACTCGGCGCTCGCCAACATCGCGCGCCTCATCACCACGGCGGATCAGCTGGGTATTCCTGTGTTCTATTCCGCCCAGCCGCCGCAACAGCACCCCACCCGACGAGGGCTCTTAAGCGATATGTGGGGACAAGGTTTACAAACAGCCGAGGAAGCGTCGATCATCAAAGAGTTGGCGCCAGGCAAGCATCACCAGATACTCACGAAGTGGCGCTATTCCGCATTCGAGCGCACGGACCTTTACCAGTCGCTGGCTTTCGCTCGGCGGGATCAGCTAATTATCACCGGGGTATATGGCCACATGGGCTGCAAGGTCACCGCGGTGGATGCGTTTATGAAGGACATTCAGCCGTTTGTGATCACGGACGGAATTGCGGATTTCACGGCACAGGACCACCAGGAAACGATTGATTGGGTAGCCAAGCGCTGTGGAAGAAGCCTGGATACGGCCAGCGCGCTGAAACAGCTGGAGGTGCACGATGGTCCGCCCAGTGGGGAGGCTAGTGGCCCACCCAGCTTTGCCATGAGCGACAGCGACCAGACTCTGACAACCTGCGGCGTCAAAACTCGTTATGGCACGGTAGAGCAAGCCGCCGCAGCACTTCGTAGGGCGGCGGAGGCAGGACGGGAAGACGTCGTGGTGGGAGCGCTGCCCTTCGATCCAGACACAGCACCGGTATTGCTGGCCCCCGAGAGCTTTCAGCGGCACGCGGGAGCTCCGCGTTGGAAGACGGCTCCATTGGTTCCCGACGTGGTGGACATCTCACAACGCCCCAGCCTGCAAGAGCATGGCCGGCGGGTTAGCCGTGCCGTGGAGGCGATTGGGCGTGGCGAGTTTCAAAAGGTGGTGCTTTCCCGCGAGGAGGAGTACACGCTGGCTAGCCCTGTGGAGCCGGAAGCCCTGCTACGAGGGTTCATGGAAACCTCCGCCACGGGGCACGGGCACCTGGTAGCTACGACTAACGGCCCCGAAGAAGCTTTCTTCGTGGGATCTAGCCCGGAGCTACTGATCCGCAAGGAAGGCGCGCGGATTGTTTCCCACCCGCTGGCCGGAACTATCGCTCGATCGGAGGACCCGGTGACGGACTGGGCGCGGGCAATTGAGCTCACGCTCTCCCACAAAGACATCGCCGAGCACCGCTTCGTGACCACGGCCATCCGGAAGGTTCTTGAACCCCTGTGTACTCAGCTACACGTTCCGGAATTACCCACGCTGACCGCCACGTCGCACACCTGGCACCTAGGAACCCATATCGAAGGCACGTTGCGGAACCCTGATACCTCCGTTCTGGAGTTGGCTGCGTTGCTACACCCCACTCCGGCAGTCAATGGAGCACCGTCCGCTGCTGCGTTGGACTTTTTGCGCCAGCAGGAGCCGGAGCGGGGTCTGTACGGCGGCGCCATCGGATACGCAGATTCCCACGGCGATGGCGAGTGGCGGGTAGCTATCCGAAGTGCCACGGTTCAAGGCTCCCAAGTGTCTGCCCGAGCCGGCGGCGGAATCGTTGCCGAATCCCAGCCAGACCAGGAGATCGAGGAAACCAACTTCAAACTCGGTCCGGTGCGTGCGCTGTTGGGACTGGCCGCAAAGGGAGATACAGAAGGCACCGCGCAGCCCCCGTCAGCACACATAGCGCCCAATCCCGAGCCCCACCTCAGCCCGCTTAACGGAAGCCACGGCCCAGAGGTACTGGCCAACCACATGCCCCGTACCCTCGCGCAGGAATACCACCGCCAGGGAATATGGACCCACCACACCCACTGGGATGTCTTCCAGCAAACGGTTGCCACCTTTCCCAATCGACCCGCCACGACGGACGGCCACCGCAGCCTGTCCTGGCACGAACTAGACAACAGCGTCGAGACCGCCGCCCACTACCTTCACCAAGCCGGAGTACGCCGGGGCGATGGCTGCATCCTGCAGCTTCCCAATAGTGTGGTGTTCCTCGAAACTCTCTTGGCATTATGGAAGCTCGGCGCCATTCCCATCTTCGCCTTGCCTGACCTCGGCTCCACGGAGGTGCGCCACTTCGCCAGCCACGCGCCAGCACGCTTCTACATCAGCACGTCACGCCCCGATCGGCACCTTGCGGGCGTCCACGCCACGCTACAAGAGCCGCTGGACGATGGCCGCACTGTTCGAGCGATCCTCATCGACGAGACCGCCGAATCTCCCTGGGCTACCGAATCAACGGGGCACTCGGAGGCTGCAAACGAAGAGTCACCCGCCCCTCCAACCGCCGATGTAGAAGCAGACGAGCTTGCGTTCCTGCAACTCTCCGGTGGCACGACCGGCCTACCGAAGCTAATCCCGCGAACCCATGCGGATTATCTCTATTCGATCCGTTGTGCGTTGCAAGCCTGTGACTTGGAGACGGAATCTTGCCTGCTCGTCGCTTTGCCCGCGGCGCATAACTTCACTCTCAGCTCGCCGGGAATTCTGGGTGCGCTGCTGCGCGGAGCGCACATCGTTTTCGCCAAATCACCGATGCCCAGCGATCTGCTGCCTGCCATTGACCGCCACGGTGCGACTCACCTCGCCCTGGTACCTCCGGCGGTACTGGGCATTCTCCACGCACCGGCCCGCGATCGCCACGACCTACGCACTCTGCGCACGCTATGGGTGGGTGGGGCGAAGCTATCTGCCGAGGTGGCCCGCCGCATCCGGCCGGAACTCGACTGTCAACTGCAACAGGTTTTCGGCATGGCTGAGGGACTCGTAAACTTCACACCGTTAAACGCCTCGACCGAGGAAATAATCAATACACAGGGTCGCCCCATGAGCAGCCACGATGAGATTTGCATTGTTGATGACGCCACGCTCCCCCTCCCCGAAGGCCACCCCGGACACCTACTCACCCGCGGGCCGTACACGATCCGGGGCTATCACCGTGCTGAAGAGATCAACTCTAGGGCATTCACCGAAGATGGCTTTTACATTACTGGCGACATCGTCACCGTCGACGATAGTGCTCTGACGGTTGTCGGCCGGGCAAAGGATCAGATCAACCGCGGTGGGGAAAAGGTGGCTCCGGAAGCAGTCGAAAACGCGTTGCTCAGCCATCCGGATATCCACGATGTTTCGGTGGTTGGCACTCCGGACGACAATCTGGGCGAAGCCATCACGGCCTATGTGATCCTGAGGGATGGGGTGGATGATCTAACGCCACTTGCTGTCCGGAAGCATGCTCGGGCTGCCGGTATCGCGCGGTTCGCAGTACCGGACCACGTGCACATCGTGGAGGAGTTCCCCACCACCGGGGTGGGCAAAGTGAATAAACGAATCCAACAGAACAACGCAGATAGCACGGCCGAACAGAAGATTGAGGTAGCGAACTAATGGAACCAATCACTGAAGACCAGTTGCGCGGATGTGTAGCCGAGACGATGAAGATGGAGCCAGCGGAGATCGAGGTTTCCGAGGAACTCTATGACCAGGGTATGAACTCTCTGCAGCTAGTTACGGTTCTCACTTGGCTGCAGGAGAAAGGCTACGATGTGAGCTTCGCCGACTTAGCGGAGGATACTCGGCTGACGGCCTGGATCGAACTGCTGGATAGTTAAGCTAGATGTGGGTCTAAGCGGGCAACAGGCTGACACCCGAACAGATGCAGGTGGGTGTGGCATGACTCGGTCACGTGTACACGCGGACGCACCGTGAGGGTCTCCACTCGCCATGGTCCACCCTCCAAACCTCACCCGTGCCTCCACTCTCCACGCTCAACGCTGCACTTTCCACGGGTCATCCGGGACAAATGTCCTAAACGCCCCGAAGTTAGACCCCCACGCCGGCAGTTACCTACCTCCGCTACACCCCAACAGCATTTGTCCCCTGCGAGGGCGTTAGCAAGAAACGAAAAAGACCCCTACCACAGCAAAGTGCGGGAGGGGGTCTAGCGCTACAGCCGCCTAAGCAGCCGTAGCTGCCATAGCAGGCTGAGCTCTCAGAGCTGCAGGGACTAGCGAGCCTTCTCGATGATCTCGGTCAGGCGGAAGTGCTTGTCCTTGGACAGCGGGCGGGTCTCCTCGATGCGAACGCGGTCGCCTACGCCGGCGGTCTCGTTCTCATCGTGGACCTTCACGCGGGAGTTACGGCGCATGATCTTGCCGTACAGTGCGTGCTGCTTGCGGTCCTCAAGCTCGACCACAATGGTCTTGTTCATCTTGGTGGAAACAACGTATCCGGAGCGGACCTTGCGGGCGCCCTTCTCGTTCTCCACAGCTGCGTTGTCATTCACGGTTGCCTCACTCATGCTGCGTCACCACCTGGGTTGGTAGACAGCCCGAGCTCGCGCTCGCGCAGGACGGTGTAGATGCGGGCGATGTCGCGCTTGACAACACCCAGACGACGGTTGTTGGTCAGCTGGCCGGTCGCAGCCTGGAAGCGAAGGTTGAACAGTTCTTCCTTCGCCTCGCGCAGGCGGGTGGTCAGCTCTTCGTTGTTGAGCTCGCGGAGCTCATGTGCCGGAGTTCCGGTAGCCATTAGAACTGATCCTCCTTCTTCACGATGCGAACCTTGCAGGGCAGCTTGTTACCAGCGCGGCGCAGGGCCTCCAGAGCAACCTCTTCATTCGGGTAAGAGGCCTCGAAGAGGATACGACCCGGCTTGATGTTGGCAACCCACTTCTCCACAGGACCCTTACCGGAACCCATACGCACGCCGAGCGGCTTCTGGGTCAGCGGACGGTCCGGGAAGATGTTGATCCACACCTTGCCGCCACGCTTCATGTGGCGGTTAATGGCGATACGAGCGGACTCGATCTGACGGTTGGTGATGTAGGTCGGCTCCAGGGCCTGCAGGCCGTAGTCGCCGAACGTTACGCGGTTGCCGCCCTTGGACACGCCACGACGGGTCGGGCGGTGCTGGCGACGGTACTTAACGCGCTTCGGGATAAGCATGTGTCTTAGCCCTCCTGCTTCTGCTCAGCGCGCTGGCGACGTGCGCCACCGCGACGTGGACGCTCACGACGACCGCGAGACGGGCGCTCGTCGCGTGCATTCATCAGGCTCTCGCGACGGCCACCGACAACGTCACCCTTGTAGATCCACACCTTGACGCCAATGCGTCCGAAAGTGGTGTGAGCCTCGTAGGTGCCGTAGTCGATCTCAGCGCGGAGGGTGTGCAGCGGAACGCGACCCTCGTGGTAGCGCTCGGTGCGACCCATCTCCGCGCCACCCAGGCGACCGGAGCAAACAACCTTGATGCCCTTGACCTGCGGCTGACGCATAGCGCCCTGGATTGCCTTGCGCATTGCACGACGGAAGGCAACGCGGTTGGTCAGCTGCTCAGCGATGGACTGTGCCACCAGCTGTGCATTGGCATCGATGTTCTTGACTTCGAGGATGTTCAGCTGAACCTGCTTGCCGGTGAGCTTCTCCAGCTGGCCGCGGATGCGGTCAGCCTCGGAGCCACGACGGCCGATCACAATGCCCGGACGGGCAGTGTGGATGTCAACGCGAACCCGGTCGTGGGTGCGCTCGATGACAACGTCGGCGATGCCGGCGCGGTCAAGACCCTCGGACAGGAAGTCGCGGATCTTGATGTCCTCAGCGAGGTAGTCAGCGTACTGCTTGTCGGCGTACCAGCGGGAGCGCCACTCGGAAGTGATACCCAGCCGGAGGCCGTGGGGGTGGATTTTCTGGCCCACTACTGAGCACTTCCCTTCTGGCTCTCGACGACCACAGTGATGTGGCTGGTGCGCTTGCGGACGTGGAAAGCACGACCCTGGGCGCGGGGACGGAAACGGCGCATGGTCGGACCCTCATCGGCGTAAGCCTCAGAGATGACCAGCGTCTGCGGATCCAAGCCGAAGTTGTTCTCGGCGTTGGCGGCGGCCGAAGCAACGACCTTCGCGACCGGCTCGGAAGCGGCCTGCGGAGCGTACTTCAGGATCGCCAGGGCGTCCTCGACGGACTTGCCACGGATCGTGTCGATCACGCGGCGAGCCTTCATCGGAGTGACGCGGACGAAACGCGCGGTTGCGCGTGCGGTGGTTACGGTGTCAGACATAATTATCGACGACCCTTCTTGTCGTCCTTGACGTGACCCTTGAAGGTCTTCGTAGGAGCGAACTCACCTAGCTTGTGACCGACCATGGAATCATCGATGAACACCGGCACGTGCTTGCGACCGTCGTGGACGGCGAAAGTGTGGCCAATGAAATCGGGAAGAATGGTCGAGCGACGGGACCACGTCTTGATGACGTTCTTGTTGCCCTTTTCGTTCTGAGCGTCCACCTTCGCAAGGAGGTGTTCGTCGACGAATGGGCCCTTCTTCAGGCTGCGTGGCATTCTCTACTACCTCCTCTTAGCGCTTCTTGTTCTTGTTGGAGCGACGACGGCGAACGATCATCCGGTCGCTTGGACGGTTCGGCTTGCGGGTGCGTCCCTCAGGCTGACCCCAAGGAGACACAGGGTGACGACCACCGGAGGTCTTACCCTCACCACCACCGTGCGGGTGGTCAACCGGGTTCATCACAACACCGCGGACGGTCGGGCGAACGCCCTTCCAGCGCATACGGCCAGCCTTGCCCCAGCGGATGTTGATCTGCTCCTGGTTGCCGACCTCACCGATGGTTGCGCGGCAACGGATGTCAACGCGACGGATCTCGGTGGACGGCATACGCAGAATTGCGTACTTGCCTTCCTTACCCAGCAGCTGGATGGAGGCACCAGCGGAACGAGCCATCTTGGCGCCGCCGCCCGGCTTCAGCTCCACAGCGTGGATGGTGGTACCGGTCGGGATGTTACGCAGCGGCAGGTTATTGCCAACCTTGATGTCAGCGTTCGGGCCGGACTCCAGCAGAGCGCCCTGCTTCAGACCACGCGGAGCGATGATGTAACGCTTCTCGCCATCGCGGTAGTGCAGCAGCGCAATGTTAGCGGTGCGGTTCGGGTCGTACTCGATGTGAGCGACCTTGGCAATCACGCCGTCCTTGTCGTTACGACGGAAGTCGATAACGCGGTAGCGGCGCTTGTGGCCACCACCCTTGTGACGGGTAGTGATGTGGCCGTGAACGTTACGGCCACCGGTCTTCGACAGCGGGCGCAGCAGAGACTTCTCGGGAGTTGAACGGGTAATTTCCGCGAACTCGGAGACAGAACTCTGGCGGCGACCCGGCGTAGTCGGCTTGTACTTACGAATAGCCATACTCTTGCTTCCTCTTTACCTTTCGGTATCCGGCCGCCCTTAGGCGGTCGCTCCACCGAAGATGTCGATCGGATCGCTGCCGGCGACCAGGGTCACCATGGCGCGCTTGGTTGCCTTGCGCTGGCCGTAGCCGGTGCGGGTGCGCTTACGCTTGCCCTCACGGTTAACGGTGTTAACGCTGGCGACCTTCACACCAAAAATCTGCTCGACGGCAATCTTGATTTGGGTCTTGTTAGAGCTGGGGTTAACCAGGAACGTGTAAACGTTCTGCTCCATCAGGCCGTAGGACTTCTCAGACACGACCGGAGCGATGATGATATCGCGAGGATCAGCTACAGTGCTCACTTTGCCTCCTCCTTGGTCTTATCTGCGGCGTTGATGAAGGCGTTCAGTGCCTCCACGGAGAACACAACATCGTCTGCGTTCAAAACGTCGTAGGTGTTCAGCTGGTCGTTAACCAGGGTGTGCACCTGCGGCAGGTTGTTTACGGACTTCCATGCGGTGACGTCTTCGCGGGTCAGAACGACCAGCACGGACTTACGATCCGTCAGACGCTCGATGAAAGTGCGAGCAGCCTTGGTGGACGGGGTCTGGCCTGGAACCAGCTCCTCAACCACGTGGATGCGGTTGTGGCGCACGCGATCGGTGAGGGCGCCACGCAGAGCGGCAGCCTTCATCTTCTTCGGGGTGCGCTGGGAGTAATCGCGCGGCTGCGGGCCGTGGACCGTGCCACCACCGGTGAAGTGGGGAGCGCGGATGGAGCCCTGACGTGCGCGACCGGTGCCCTTCTGGCGGAACGGCTTACGGCCACCGCCGGAAACCTGGCCACGAGTCTTCGTAGCGTGGGTACCCTGACGCTTTGCTGCGAGCTGAGCGGTAACGACCTGGTGCATCAGTGCGACGCTTGCCTCTGCATCAAAGATGGATGCGGGCAGCTCGACCGTGCCGTTGGTCTTACCGTCAGCGGTGTGGACATCAAGCTTTAGATTGCTCATGCGTGTGCACCGCCCTTCACTGCGGTCTTGACAACGACGAGGCCGCCGTTGACACCCGGAACTGCACCCTTGATCAGGAGCAGGTTGGACTCTGCGTCGACCTTGGCAACCTTCAGGTTCTGCTGGGTAACGCGGTCGTTACCCATGCGGCCTGCCATGCGCTTGCCCTTGAACACGCGGCCTGGGGTGGCAGCCTGTCCGATGGAGCCCACGCGGCGGTGTGCAGCCTGGTTACCGTGAGCAGCACCCTGGCCAGCGAAGCCGTGGCGCTTCATGCCGCCGGCGTAGCCCTTGCCCTTGGTGGTGCCCGTCACGTCGACGAACTTGACATCGTTGAAGATGTCGACGGTGACGTCCTGGCCAACCTCGTAGCTGGATGCGTCTGCAACGCGGATCTCAGCGACGTGGCGGCGCGGAGTCACGCCGGCCTTCTTGAAGTGACCAGCGGCAGGCTTGTTGACCTTGCGCGGGTCGATCTCGCCGAAGGCGATCTGTACGGCCTCGTAGCCGTCGGTTTCCTTGGTACGCACCTGGGTTACGACACAGGGCCCAGCCTCGACGACGGTAACCGGTACAACACGGTTCTCTTCGTCGAAGATCTGGGTCATGCCGAGCTTCTTGCCCAGGATGCCCTTGATCTCAATATCACTCATAGTTTCTCTTCCGCTGCCGTTTCAGTAGTTCAGACTCTTTTGCCGCTTACTGAATGTTGACGTCGACGCTGGCCGGAAGATCGATGCGCATGAGAGCGTCAACGGTCTTCGGGGTTGGGTCGAGAATGTCGATCAGACGCTTGTGCGTACGCATCTCGAAGTGCTCGCGCGAGTCCTTGTACTTGTGCGGAGAACGGATGACGCAGTACACGTTCTTTTCAGTTGGCAGTGGCACTGGGCCGACAACACGAGCGCCGGTACGGGTTACCGTCTCGACGATCTTCTTGGCAGAAGCGTCGATAGCCTCGTGATCGTAGGCCTTGAGCCTAATGCGGATCTTCTGTCCCGCCACGCTTGTCCTCTTCCTTCAAAGCGCTCTTGCTGTATTCACAGCAGAAAAGCACGCTTCTTATCTGTCTTAGTCTTAACGCTGTCCGGCCTAGGGGCCTGGTCCAGTCGCCAGTGTCGCTTGTGTCTTACATTTACTTGTTTGTGCCATCGACGGAATGCGGGTCATTTTGGTTTTAATGAACACACGCCATCAGCACTTGGATTATCAAGTGATGTAACAACACCCGGTTCCCGCCCCTTACTCGCTCCACGATCAGTCTGGTTCAACCGAGACCTTTTATAAACCTTATATATGGAGCAAAGCTTGGAAACGCGTTCCGCGCCTTGTCGGAAGGATTGTCCTTCGCTTACTGCCGCTGTTCATTTACCATGCCCCATCCTCCGGCACCCGCGGTCGGGCGTGTCGCCCTTCCACTTTTTAAGTACCGCACAGCAAAGTAGCCCCACTGCGATCCTTTCGGATCACTGTCGCGAGGTTCTTCACCGACGATGGATCATGCTCACTTCACCATCGACACCTTCTTGACCGCGATGCTGGACACTCTGCGTATCCAACTAGCCTCATGTGCCGTGTTAAAGCAACGTCAAGTATTCAACCACACCGGGCGCGCCGAAACCAAATCCCTTCCCCCTTTTCTTTATGACGCCCCCACTCACCAACCGCCTTACACTCCACAGAAGGGTTGAGCACTACAATCACCGTGTAGCGGATTCTAAAGTTGAATGGCACCGAGGTGGCGTCACCCGAAGAAGGAACACCCATGAGCGACTACCGAAGCAACCCTGAGTATCTGCGCCAACGGCGCGCACTAGTTCGGAAGCACCACCCCGACGCGGGAGGAAGCGACGCAGAACTCATTGAGGCACTGCGAGTATTAGACGAGGCCTGGGATCGGCGCGCGCGACTACGCCGACAAGTGCAAGAACACCGGCCTAGCTTCATTTCTGAGCAGACGGCAGACCAGGCTTTGGACGCCGCTGAGCAAGCAGTTGGCGTGGCTGAGAATCTTGCACGCAGCGCCGGAAGGTTCGCCGGCAATGTCCGCCGTACCCTCTTCCACAAACTGCCCCAGGAGTTTCGGCGCGGCTATCGGGAGGGAGACAACGAGTGACCGCCCGTTACCAGCAGATCGCCCACGAGCTGCGTGAGGACATCCGTAGCGAGCGTTTCGCGGTCGGGGAACCACTACCGAGTGAGAAGGAGCTCTCGGAGCGCTTTCACGTAGCCCCCGGAACTATGCGACAGGCTCTTAACGTGCTGGTAGACGAAGGAACCCTTAGTTCCAAACGCGGTGCCCGCAAGGTCGTCATGCGGATGCCCGCTCGCTTTCCGGAGATTTCCAAGTTCCGAAGTTTCGCACAATGGGCCTATGGACGCGGACGAACCCCTGGCGGGCACGTCATCAAGCAAGAATGGGTCGAACAGACTGAGCAAGACTCACAGCTACTGCGAATCCCAAACGGCCAGGAGGTACTCACGGTTCTACGCGTCCGCACCATTGACGGTGCACCTGTCATGCTCGAACGCACACGCTACCCCGCTTGGGTGGGCGCGAAGGTCGCAGCTATGGATCCAACGTGTCCCTCTGTCACTAACGAACTAGCGGCGCGTCACAATATCCACTTCTTCGCCGCAGACAATGTCTTCTCGGCCTCTAAAGCTGGAACCGTTGATGCCCGGTGGTTGCCGCTGGCTGCTGGTGATCCAGTTTTGGTACACCGCCGTTTGTCACGCGATGCGAAAGGCTCACCGTTGGAAATGAGTGAGGATCGCTATCTTGCCGACGCCCTTAGTATCGCCGTCCCAACGTCTGGGAAGAACAACGTACTCAGTTGGACGACGTTGAATCAATTCCCCTGGGAATAGGTTGCACGGATACAATCCTGAATACAAAAATGCCCCGGGCTCTCTTTAAAGAACCCGGGGCATTTTCCGTTTAGCGCCGTGGCGCTAAGCGGAGATCAGCGTGAAGTAGTGACTACTACTTGGTGATCTTGGTAACGCGACCAGCGCCAACGGTGCGGCCACCCTCACGGATAGCGAAGCGCAGGCCCTCGTCCATTGCGACCGGCTGGATCAGGGTGACGGACATGTCAACGTTGTCGCCCGGCATAACCATCTCGGTGCCCTCCGGCAGCTTCACAACACCGGTAACGTCGGTGGTGCGGAAGTAGAACTGCGGACGGTAGTTGTCGAAGAACGGGGTGTGGCGGCCGCCCTCGTCCTTGGACAGAACGTAAACGGAGCCCTCGAACTCGGTGTGCGGGGTGTACGCGCCCGGCTTAGCAACGATCTGGCCACGCTCAACGTCCTCGCGCTTCAGACCACGCAGCAGCAGTGCAGCGTTGTCGCCAGCCTCTGCGGTGTCCAGCAGCTTGTTGAACATCTCGATGGAGGTAACGGTGGTCTTCTGGGACTTCTCGCGGATACCCAGGATCTCGACCTCGTCGTTCAGGTTCAGGATGCCACGCTCAACACGGCCGGTAACAACGGTACCGCGACCGGTAATGGTGAAGATGTCCTCAACCGGCATCAGGAACGGCTTGTCGGTCTCGCGCTCCGGATCCGGGATGGAGTCGTCACAAGCCTGCATGAGCTCGAGGATCTGCTTGCCCCACTTCTCGTCGCCCTCCAGGGCCTTCAGTGCGGAGATGTGAACAACCGGAGCTTCCTCGTCGAACTCCTGCTCGGCCAGCAGCTCGCGAACCTCCATCTCGACGAGCTCCAGCAGCTCCTCATCGTCAACCATGTCGCACTTGTTCAGTGCAACCAGGATGTAAGGAACGCCAACCTGGCGAGCCAGCAGAACGTGCTCGCGGGTCTGCGGCATCGGGCCATCGGTTGCAGCAACAACCAGGATAGCGCCGTCCATCTGAGCAGCACCGGTGATCATGTTCTTGATGTAGTCGGCGTGACCCGGAGCGTCAACGTGAGCGTAGTGGCGCTTCTCGGTCTCGTACTCAACGTGGGAGATGTTGATCGTGATGCCACGCTCCTTCTCCTCCGGCGCCTTATCGATGGCGTCGAAAGCGAAGGACTTGTTGGCCTCGGGGAATGCGTCAGCCAGAACCTTGGTGATCGCGGCAGTGGTGGTGGTCTTGCCGTGGTCGACGTGACCAATGGTGCCGATGTTTACGTGCGGCTTGGAACGCTCGAACTTAGCCTTCGCCACTTTGTGTCCTCCTGGACTGCTCGGTGGCTACGACTCTCGCAGCCACATTAACTTTTATTCCCAACCAGCTGCTTCCCCGCAGTTTGCGGATTGCTCACTGGCTAGTTTTCTTACTTCTTGCCGAATTTCAGATTATCCGTGTAACGAACATCTTCGCCTCGACTTTGTGTTTCGAGGCCAGTCGCGCTACACGCGAACTGGGTAACGGCCAGCACACCGCATCCTACGTCACTGTACCCCATCTAGAAAAATTAGCCTCTGTAAGCAAAGCCAAAACCCCACATAAGTTAGGGTAAGCCCTTAGAGACAACTATTTCTAGCCGTCTTAGCTAGTTATCTATTTGGTTACTTTTTGACGCAGGCCTGCGCCGTGCTGACCCCTACCCCGCAAGGCCCCTCACCCCGTGAACCCTCTTGTCAGCCCCGTTACGACGGAGCCTTGGGCGTCACAAAGATGAAGGAAGCCTTAGCTAGAGAGGGGCGGAAACGACCCCAGTATTAGGCCTGGCCTCCGGTGCGCTCCGCGATGATGTCGGAAGCAACGTTGGTCGGAACCTCACCGTAGGAGTCGAAGATCATCGAGAAGTTTGCACGACCGGCGGTGCGGGAACGCAGGTCACCGATGTAGCCGAACATCTCAGACAGCGGCACCTTAGCCTTGACAACCTTGGCGCCAGCACGGTCGTCCATGGAGGAAACCTGGCCACGGCGGGAGTTGATGTCGCCGATGACGTCGCCCATGTACTCCTCAGGGGTGATGACCTCAACAGCCATCAGCGGCTCCAGCAGAACCGGCTTTGCCTTGGCAACTGCTTCCTTCAGAGCCTGAGAACCGGCCAGCTTGAAGGCCATCTCAGAGGAGTCGACCTCGTGGTAAGCACCATCCAGCAGGGTGGCCTTGATGTTTACCAGCGGGAAGCCGGCCAGGTAGCCGTACTGCATAGCGTCCTGGATACCAGCGTCGACAGACGGGATGTACTCCTTCGGCACGCGACCACCGGTGACCTCGTTGACGAACTCGTAGGTCTCCTCGGAGCCCTCCTCCGGCGCGTAGGGCTCGACGGCAATGATGACGCGCGCGAACTGACCGGAACCACCGGTCTGCTTCTTGTGGGTGTATTCCAGCTTCTCGACCGGCTTGCGGATGGTCTCGCGGTAAGCAACCTGCGGGTTACCGATGTTCGCCTCAACCTTGAACTCGCGGCGCATACGGTCAACCAGAACGTCCAGGTGCAGCTCGCCCATACCGCCGATGACGGTCTGGCCGGTCTCTTCATCCAGCTTAACGGTGAAGGTCGGGTCCTCTTCCGCCAGCTTCTGGATAGCGGTACCCAGCTTCTCCTGGTCAGACTTGGTCTTCGGCTCGATGGCGACCTCGATAACCGGATCCGGGAAGTCCATGGACTCCAGGATGACCGGATCCTGAGCGTCACACAGGGTGTCACCGGTGGTGGTGTCCTTCAGGCCGATGAAGGCGTAGATGTGACCAGCGGATGCCCGATCCACCGGCTGCTCCTTGTTGGAGTGCATCTGGAACAGCTTGCCGATGCGCTCCTTCTTGTCCTTCGTGGAGTTGGTGACCTGCGCACCGGACTCAACGGAACCGGAGTAAACGCGGACGTAGGTCAGCTTGCCGAAGAACGGGTGTACGGCAACCTTGAAGGCCAGAGCGGAGAACGGCTCGTCCTTGGAGGGCTTGCGCAGAACCTCAACCTCGGGATCCTTAGCGTCGTGGCCCTTGATGGAGCCGACGTCCATCGGGTTCGGCAGGAAGTCGATAACAGCGTCCAGCATCGGCTGGATGCCCTTGTTCTTGTAAGCAGAACCACAGTAAACCGGGTAAACCTCGGAGTTAACGGTCAGCTTACGGATCTGTGCCTTCAGCTCATCAACGGTGAGTTCCTCACCGGCGAAGTAGCGCTCCATGAGCTCCTCGTCGGACTCAGCAACGGTCTCGACGAGCTTCTCGCGGTACTCCTCGGCCTTGTCCTTGAGGTCCTCCGGAATGTCCTCGTAGGTCGGCTCCGCACCGATCTCCACCTTGCCGCGCCAGGTAACAGCACGCATGTTCAGCAGGTCAACGATGCCGTCGAAGTCATCCTCAGCACCGATCGGCAGAGCCATTACCAGCGGCTTTGCACCCAGGCGGTCGACGATGGTCTGCACCGTGTAGTAGAAGTCTGCGCCCAGCTTGTCCATCTTGTTGACGAAGCAAATACGCGGAACGTCGTACTTGGTTGCCTGGCGCCAGACCTGCTCGGACTGCGGCTCCACGCCTTCCTTGGCGTCGAACACAGCCACCGCACCGTCCAGGACACGCAGGGAGCGCTCCACCTCAACGGTGAAGTCCACGTGGCCGGGGGTGTCGATGATGTTGATCTGGTTACCTTCCCAGAAACAGGTGGTAGCAGCGGAGGTAATGGTAATACCGCGCTCCTTCTCCTGCTCCATCCAGTCCATCGTGGAGGCGCCATCGTGGGTCTCACCGATCTTACGGTTAATACCGGTGTAGAAAAGGATGCGCTCCGTGGTGGTGGTCTTACCAGCATCGATGTGCGCCATGATGCCGATGTTGCGGACCTTCTTCAGGTCGGTCAACGCTTCAAGTGCCACTGGGTTACCCCGCTCATTTCGTTGTTGAGCGACTTTGCTGGAACTTCCATGTTGTTCACATTGTTGTTCAGTAGTGCTTCTAAAAGCCCCGAAAGCCGCAGGCGATTACGTACTCGTTCTATTGTGCCAGCTTTACGCTGTCACGTCTCGTTGAGGGTCTGCTGTTTTCTAGTGTTTTCTCGTGTCTACTAGTTAGCGCCCTCACGCGCTTAATAGCACGATAGCCCCACTACCCCTATATGAAGTTGAGGGTTGTGAGGCTATAAAACCACTGTTACCAGCGGTAGTGGGCGAAGGCGCGGTTGGCCTCTGCCATCTTGTGAGTGTCTTCGCGACGCTTCACGGATGCACCCAGACCGTTCGATGCGTCCAGGATCTCGTTGGCAAGACGCTCGGTCATGGTGTTCTCACGACGCTGGCGGGTGAAGGTCACCAGCCAACGCAGTGCGAGGGTGGTGGAACGGCCGGGGCGAACCTCAACCGGAACCTGGTAGGTAGCGCCACCAACACGGCGGGAACGAACCTCAAGAGCCGGCTTAACGTTGTCGAGAGCCTTCTTCAGGGTGAGGATCGGATCGGTGCCGGTCTTCTCGCGGCACTGCTCCAGAGCGCCGTAAACGATGCGCTCTGCGGTGGACTTCTTACCGTCAAGGAGAACCTTGTTAACCAGCTGGGAGACGAGAACGTCGCCGTAAACTGGATCCTTGACTAGCTGTCGGGAAGGTGCTGGACCCTTACGTGGCATTGTTTACTTCTCCTTCTTAGCGCCGTAGCGGGAACGTGCCTGCTTGCGGTCCTTAACACCCTGGGTGTCGAGGGAACCACGCACGATCTTGTAACGAACACCCGGGAGGTCCTTCACACGACCACCGCGGACGAGCACCATGGAGTGCTCCTGCAGGTTGTGGCCCTCACCCGGAATGTAGGCGGAAACCTCGATACCGGAGGTCAGGCGAACACGAGCGACCTTACGCAGTGCGGAGTTCGGCTTCTTCGGGGTAGTGGTGTACACACGGGTGCACACACCGCGGCGCTGCGGGGAGCCCTTCAGCGCAGCAGTGGCAACCTTCGTGCTCTTATCGTGACGGCCCTTGCGGACCAGCTGCTGAATAGTTGGCATAGATGAACTTTCTTTCGGTTCTTTCGGTGCAGTATCGCAACGCGGCCACCGAAGTGGTGACTGCCCTGCGGGTTGAGCATTTGTAGCTTTGGGGATCCCAAAGGATGCGCACACACGAAAAATAAGGGGCTCTTCCTTACGGGGCCTCTTCCGTGGTGTATCACCCCACGCAATAACGTGGAGATCCCTGCATCGCACTCCAGCTGCACAACCGGCCTAGACGTTAGCCCGGCATAAACCTCGGCTAACCTGTGGCCACCACTGCACCAGCGGAGACAATACAATCTACGGGGAAGAAGTTTAGTGCACCTTGTGCCAGCTACCAAATCCCATTTTCTTAAACGCACTGGCCTACAATCATCGCGATGTTTCCTTACCCGTTCGACCTTGCATCCATCGGCGAGGGGCTACCCGCCGCCGAGCTGCTCCCCCGAATCCCCCAACGCGGCCCTTTGGTGGTGGAAGCACCGCCGGGAACTGGTAAGACAACCCTAGTCCCTCCAGCACTCTCCAATATTTTGCAGAGCTCAGTGCAAACAGCCCCTCCGCAGAAAGTACTCGTCACCGCGCCTCGTCGCGTGGCCGTCCGCGCGGCTGCCCGGCGCCTTGCGCAATTGGACGGCACCCGCGTCGGTGACCGGGTCGGTTATAGCATCCGCGGCGAACATCACCCAGGAACTCTCGTGGACTTCGTCACCCCGGGTGTGCTCCTCAATCGCCTGCTTGCAGACCCCGCCTTAGAGGGCGTGGGTGCGGTCCTCATCGACGAAGTCCACGAGCGCCAATTGGACTCCGACCTTGTGTTGGCCATGTGCCAGGAAGTCGCCATGCTGCGTGAAGGCGACCCCACCGAGGAGCTCTACCTGTGCGCCATGTCCGCCACTGTCGACACGCAGAAGCTCGCGGAGTACATGGGTGCGCAGGTTGTATCCACTCCAGCAGTCACCCACCCCCTCGAGATTTCTTATCACCCTCACCCCGAACGTGCACAGGGCTCACCCGCTTTCTATCGCCATGTTGCCAAACTCGCACAACAGGCTATCGACAACCAGCGCGAGTCTGGTCACGCGGATCACCGCACACTCGTTTTCGTCCCCGGACGTAAAGAAATCGACTGGGTCTGTACCCACCTCCCCGACGCTGCCCCGCTGCATGGCAGCTTGACGTCCCAGGAACAAGACGCAGCACTGACCGGAGACTCCCCCATCGTGGTCGCGACCTCCATCGCCGAATCTTCCCTGACTGTTCCCGGTGTCCACGCGGTCATCGACGCAGGCCTTTCTCGCACACCCCGCCGCGACCAAGCACGCGGGATGTCCGGGCTTGTCACTACCTCCACTTCCAGAGCTAGCGCCGATCAACGTGCTGGTCGCGCAGGGCGCCTTGGCCCAGGCCAGGTCTACCGTGCTTACTCTGCCGCTGACTACTCCCACTTTGCACCCGACATCACCCCGGAGATCCTCTCCTCGGATCTTGTCGCCGCTGCTCTCACGCTCGCCGCATGGGGTTCCCCCGATATCTCTCTTCTCGACGCCCCGCCGGCCGCAACTCTCACCGTTGCCCACCAGGAACTGCACTATCTGGGTGCCCTGGACTCAAAGGGTTCCATTACCGAGTTAGGCCAGAAGCTTGCGCGCATTCCCGCCGACCCACGCCTCGGAGCAGCCCTGCTGGCGCACGGCTCAGGCGCAGCCAAAGTTGTCGCGGCGCTGGCTACCGGTTTGCAAGGGGATCTGGCCGAAGCAAAGCCACCAGCTTCCGAGGTCCGTCGCTTCGCCCGGATGGTGAATGACCATGGCCCGGCTACTCCGGGCGACATCGTGGCCTCTGCCTATCCCGACCGTGTGGCCAAACTCGTGGGCACAGACGCCGACCAGGCAGTGTATCTGCTGGCCTCCGGCACCCGTGCCATACTGGCCCCTGAGTTGCGCCGCACACTCAGTGGCTCCGAATGGCTGGCAGTGGCAGAAGTGCAATTAGGACGTACTCCCCTGATCCGTGCCGCAGCAAGCCTGCAGCAGCCAAGCTCATCGCAGATCCGGGAAGACGTCACCGCACACATAACTGAAGGCAAGCTCCGGGCCCGGCGCACCCGCCACCTCGGAGCCATCGAGCTTTCCAGTACGCCAGTTTCGGTCAGCGAACTAAGCGAGGCAGATAGGCACCAGGCCGTCGCAGCCTTAGCAGCCGAGGGACTTGGGTGGCTACAGATGACGGAGGGGGCGTCAATAGTAAAAGAGAGAGTCGACTACCTGCGTCAGCAACTGGGGGAACCTTGGCCGGATCTTGCCACAGGCGATTACACGCCAGAGGCCGAGCGAGTGGTCGCGGGCGAAAGAATCGCCGATATTGACGCCTACCAGGCGATCATGCGCCAACTCCCGTGGCCCGAGGCCGGGCGAATGGATGAACTGGTGCCGGAACGGCTGGAAGTGCCCAGTGGGTCTGCACCGAAGATTGGATACGAGACCGGACGACCGATCGTGCGCGTCAAGCTGCAGGAATGCTTTGGACTGGCGGAATCCCCCACTATTGCAGGTAAAAAAGTTCTGTTCCACCTGCTTTCGCCAGCGGGGCGCGAACTAGCTGTCACCGATGATCTTAAAAGCTTCTGGGACGGCCCTTACCAGGGCGTGCGCAAAGACATGCGGGGGCGCTATCCGAAGCACCCATGGCCCGAGGATCCATGGTCGGCGACAGCAACAAAGAAGACTAAACGCGCCTTAAGGAACTAGGAAATCAGCGCGGTGGCGCGAAATTAGCGACGCTTGCTGCCGAATGTCTTGGTGAAGTTCAGACCCCGGATCGGGGTGTGGATCGTCACGGATTGGCGACCGTCGGCGCGCTGGGTAATGCGCATCGGTCCGATACGGGTGGAACCACCCACTCCGCCGGAAGAGGTGTTCACCTTGAACGGACCGAAATTTTTGGAATCTCGAAACATAAAGCCCATGCAGCACATGATAAGGCACCGCAAGAAAAAGCGGGTACTTCCCCTTGCGTTAGGGAAGCACCCGCTCTAAGCGAACCTACTGATTCGCGCTGGAGACTGAATTACATCAGATCCATATCGTCCAGCGGCACGGCTGCGCCGGTGAACTCACCGTAAGTGTCGTCGGCGTAGAAACCATCGCCGAAGGAGGACGGCAGGGAGTAAGCCGCTGCGCGGGCCTCCTCGGTCGGCTCAACACTGATGTTGCGGTAGCGCGAAATACCCGTACCGGCCGGGATCAGCTTACCGATGATCACGTTTTCCTTCAGACCGATGAGCTTGTCCGAACGCTTGTTGATAGCAGCGTCGGTAAGCACGCGGGTGGTCTCCTGGAAGGAGGCCGCGGACAGCCAGGACTCGGTTGCCAGGGAGGCCTTCGTGATACCCATGATCTCCGCACGAACCTCTACCGGACGGCCGCCAGCCTTCACGGCTTCCTTGGACGCTGCCACTGCATCGGCGTGATCCACCAGGGAGCCCGGCAGGAACTCGGTCGAACCGGAGTCGATGACCGTCACGCGGCGCAGCATCTGGCGCACGATGATCTCGATGTGCTTATCGTGAATAGCCACACCCTGATCGCGGTAGACCTTCTGCACCTCGTTGATGAGGTGCTGCTGCACGCCACGGCGACCGAGCACACGCAGGACCTCGTGCGGATCCGCAGCGCCCTTCAGCAGCTGCTGCCCCATCTTCACGTGGTCGCCATCGCGGATCGGGCGCTCTGCACCACCGTTATTCAGCGTTGCCAGGCCCTGACGCTTCGACAGCTTCTCGTACACCACATCGTCGGAGCCGTCGTCCGGCTCGATGGTGAGGGTGAAGAAGTTGTCGTCGTCCTCGATGCGAACCTTGCCGTCCACCGAAGCGATCGGGGACTTCGCCTTCGGCACGCGAGCCTCGAACAGCTCCTGAACACGCGGCAGACCACCGGTAATGTCGCCACCGACACCACCGAGGTGGAAGGTACGCATCGTCAGCTGCGTACCCGGCTCACCAATAGACTGAGCTGCAACAATACCGACAGCCTCACCGATCTCGACCTTCTTGCCGGTCGCCATAGAGCGGCCGTAGCAGGTGGAGCAGACACCGGTGTTGGTAGCACAGGTCATCACGGAGCGGACCTTTACTTCCTCCACACCAGCGTCGAGGAGAGCCTTCAGCTCTGCCTCGCCAATGACGTCGCCCTCGGCGACGATAACGGTGCCGTCGGAGGCGGTGGCGTCGCTAGCCAGGTAGCGACCCAGGACAGACGTCTCGACGAAGTCTGCAGGGGTGTAGTTGCCGGTCGGGTTGCCCTCAGCGTCCAATACCGGAACGGCCACAGGGGTGACAGCGCCCTGCTTGGTGCCACAGTCGTCTTCGCGCACGATGACGTCCTGTGCCACGTCCACCAGACGACGGGTCAGGTAACCCGAGTCAGCGGTACGCAGCGCAGTATCGGCCAGACCCTTACGGGAACCGTGGGAGTTGTTGAAGTACTCGAGCACGGACAGACCTTCACGGAAGGAGGTCTTCACCGGACGGGTGATGTACTCACCACGGGAGTTGGTAACCATGCCCTTCATGCCGGCCAGGGTCCAGATCTGACGCATGTTACCGGCAGCACCCGACTTCACGATCATCGGAATCGGGTTGTCGTCCGGGTACAGATCCTCAACGGACTGACCAACGAAGTCGGTAGCTTCCTTCCACAGGTCCACCAGAGACTGGTAGCGCTCGGCCTCATTGATCTTGCCGCGTGCCATCTTCTTCTCGATGACGCGAGCCTTGGCCTCGTAGCTGTCCAGAACTTCCTGCTTGTTCGGCAGCACCAGCACGTCGTGCATGGTGATGGTCACACCGGAGCGGGTAGCCCAGTAGAAACCAGCGTCCTTCAGCTTGTCCACCGTCTGTGCAACGGTGATCATCGGGTACTTCGCCGCAAGGTCGTTAATGACGGCAGCCTGCGGCTTCTTCGCCATGACGCCCTCTACGTATGGGTAGTTCCACGGCAGCAGCTCGTTGAACAGCACGCGTCCCAGGGTGGTCTCCGCCAGCCAGGTCTGGCCGCGCTGCCAACCATCGGGGAACAGCTCCGTCTCGACCTCAGCGGTCGGACGCAGGTGGTTGATACGCACGCGGATTGGAGCCTGCAGGCCCAGAACACCACGGTCATAAGCCATGATTGCCTCGGCCAGGGAGGAGTAAACGCCCTGTGCAGGGCCTTCCTCGGTAGCCGCCGCGTAAGCGCCCTGGCCACCGAACTCTTCTGGCTTCTTCAGCAGGGTCAGGTAGTACAGGCCGGTCACCATGTCCAGACGCGGCATAGCCAGCGGCTTACCGGACGCCGGGGACAGAATGTTGTTGGAAGCCAGCATCAGGATGCGAGCCTCGGCCTGTGCTTCGGCACTCAGCGGCAGGTGAACAGCCATCTGGTCACCGTCGAAGTCTGCGTTGAAGGCCTCACAGGCCAGCGGGTGCAGCTGGATAGCCTTACCCTCGACCAGGATCGGCTCGAAGGCCTGAATACCCAGACGGTGCAGCGTAGGCGCACGGTTCAGCATCACCGGGTGCTCAGCGATGGCCTCTTCCAGGACGTCCCACACCTCAGGGCGCTGGCGCTCCACCATGCGCTTTGCGGACTTGATGTTCTGCGCGTAGGACTTCTCCACCAGACGCTTCATCACGAACGGCTTGAACAGCTCGAGAGCCATCAGCTTAGGCAGACCACACTGGTGCAGCTTCAGCTGAGGACCGACGATAATCACGGAACGGCCAGAGTAGTCCACACGCTTACCCAGCAGGTTCTGGCGGAAGCGGCCCTGCTTGCCCTTCAGCAGGTCAGACAGGGACTTCAGCGGACGGTTGCCCGGGCCAGTAACCGGACGGCCACGGCGACCGTTGTCGAACAGTGCGTCGACGGACTCCTGCAACATGCGCTTCTCGTTGTTCACGATGATCTCGGGGGCGCCGAGATCCAGCATGCGCTTCAGGCGGTTGTTGCGGTTGATGACGCGACGGTACAGGTCGTTCAGGTCGGAGGTCGCGAAGCGGCCACCGTCCAGCTGCACCATCGGTCGCAGCTCCGGCGGGATCACCGGGATGCAGTCCAGAACCATGCCGGCCGGGTCGTTTCCGGAGCGCAGGAACGCAGCGACAACCTTCAGACGCTTCAAAGCGCGCAGCTTCTTCTGGCCCTTGCCGTCACGAATGATCTCGCGCAGAGCCTCAGCCTCGGCCTCAAGGTCGAAGCTACGGATCAGGGTCTGGATAGCCTCCGCGCCCATGCCACCGGTGAAGTAGTCCTCGTAGCGGTCGACCAGCTCGTTGTAGATGTTCTCATCCACAATCATCTGCTTCGGAGCCAGCTTGACGAAGGTGTTCCAGATCTCGTCTAGGCGATCGATCTCGCGCTCGGCGCGCTCACGAATGTGGCGCATCTCGCGATCGGCTGCGCTCTGAACCTTCTTCTTGGCGTCGCTCTTAGCACCTGCTGCCTCGAGCTCAGCAAGATCGTCTTCGAGAGTCTTGGCGCGGTCGGCCAGCTCTGCGTCGCGATCCTGCTCAACTTCCTTCTTCTCCAGCAGCATCTCTGCCTCGAGCGTGGACTGGTCGTTGTGACGACCCTCCTCGTCGACGGAGGTGATGATGTTGGCAGCAAAGTAGATGATCTTTTCCAGATCCTTCGGAGCCAGGTCCAGCAGGTAGCCCAGGCGAGAAGGCACGCCCTTGAAGTACCAGATGTGGGTAACAGGAGCGGCCAGCTCGATGTGGCCCATACGCTCACGACGAACCTTGGACTTGGTCACCTCAACGCCACAGCGCTCACAGATGATGCCCTTGTAACGAACGCGCTTGTACTTGCCACAGCCACACTCCCAGTCGCGGGTCGGGCCGAAAATGCGCTCGCAGAAGAGGCCATCCTTCTCCGGCTTCAGGGTGCGGTAGTTGATGGTTTCAGGCTTCTTGACCTCGCCACGGGACCAACGACGGATGTCGTCAGCGGTCGCTAGCCCGATGCGAAGCTCATCGAAAAAGTTGACGTCCAGCACGTGGACTTCCTTTCCCCTCCTCTTAGCGGAGGGCTTTGGGTAGTTGCGGCGCTTAGCTGTGTTGTTTGTCGGGCTAAACGCCGAAAATACGGCGAATGTACGAAAGTCAGATGTTTAGGGTCGTCAACGCCCTAGCTGACATCCATGTCAGCATCCGGACGCTCGTCACGGGACAGGTTGATGCCCAGAGCTGCGTTAGCGTTCTCCAGCTCATCGTCATCGTCAGAGGACAGCTCCATCGGGGTGCCGTCAGCGGCCAGAACCTCAACGTTCAGACACAGCGACTGCAGCTCCTTCAGAAGAACCTTGAAGGACTCCGGGATACCAGGATCCGGGATGTTCTCGCCCTTCACGATCGCCTCGTACACCTTCACACGACCAACCACGTCGTCGGACTTGATGGTCAGGAGCTCCTGCAGGGTGTAGGCAGCGCCATAAGCCTGCATTGCCCACACCTCCATCTCACCGAAGCGCTGGCCACCGAACTGTGCCTTACCGCCCAGTGGCTGCTGGGTAATCATGGAGTAAGGACCAGTGGAACGAGCGTGAATCTTCTCATCGACCAGGTGGTGGAGCTTCAGCATGTACATGTAGCCCACGGAAACCGGGTACGGGAAGGGCTCGCCGGAGCGGCCGTCGATCAGGTTGGACTTACCGAAGTCGTCGACCTGACGCTCACCGTCGCGGTTCGGCAGCGAAGAGCGGAGCAGCCCTGAAAGCTCGGCGTTGGAAGCACCGTCGAACACCGGGGTAGCCGTTAGAGAGTCCGCCGGAACGTCGTAAAGCTCCTCTGGCAGGGTTTCCAGCATCTTCTGGATCTTCGGATCCTGGGACTCGGTATCGACCTTCCAGCCGGCCTTAGCCAGCCAGCCCAAGTGCACTTCCAGAACCTGACCAATATTCATACGACGCGGCACGCCGTGAGTGTTCAGGATGATGTCGATCGGGGTACCGTCCGGCAGGAAGGGCATATCCTCCTGCGGCAGGATCTTGCCCACGACACCCTTGTTGCCGTGGCGACCGGCGAGCTTATCGCCGTCCTGGATCTTGCGCTTCTGAGCAACGTAGACGCGAACCATCTCGTTGACACCGGCTGCCAGGTCGTCATCATCTTCGCGGGAGAAGACGCGGACGCCGATGACCTTACCGGTCTCGCCGTGCGGAACCTTCATGGACGTATCGCGAACCTCGCGGGCCTTCTCGCCGAAGATGGCGCGCAGCAGGCGCTCTTCCGGGGTCAGCTCGGTTTCACCCTTCGGGGTGACCTTACCGACCAGGATGTCGCCGTCGCGGACATCGGCGCCGATGCGGACGATACCGCGATCGTCGAGGTCTGCCAGGACGTCTTCGCCCACGTTAGGAATGTCGCGGGTGATCTCCTCCGGGCCCAGCTTGGTATCGCGGGCGTCAATCTCGTACTCCTCGATGTGGATCGAGGTCAGGACGTCCTCCTCAACCATGCGCTGGTTCAGGATGATGGCGTCCTCGTAGTTGTGGCCTTCCCACGGCATGAAAGCAACCAGCAGGTTCTTACCCAGTGCCATCTCACCGTTGTCGGTACCCGGACCATCAGCCAGAACCTGGCCGGCCTCAACGCGGTCACCTTCGTCCACCAGTGGCTTCTGGTTGTAGCAGGTGCCCTGGTTGGTGCGCTCGAACTTGCGCAGCATGAAGGTATCGCGCACACCTTCATCGTCCATGACGGTGATGTAATCGGCGGAAACGTACTCCACCACACCGGCCTTCGGAGCGATGATCATGTCGCCGGCGTCGTACGCAGCGCGCAGCTCCATACCGGTACCCACGTACGGGGACTCGGAGCGCAGCAGCGGCACAGCCTGACGCTGCATGTTGGCACCCATCAGCGCACGGTTAGCATCGTCGTGCTCGAGGAACGGAATCATCGCAGTTGCCACGGAAACCATCTGTCGCGGCGACACATCCATGTAGTCCACCTCGGTGTACGGGACGACCTCCACGTCGCCGCCGCGCAGGCGAACCTCAATGCGCTCCTCGGTGAAACGGTGATTCTCGTCGAACGGAGTGTTCGCCTGAGCAATCACGTGGCGATCTTCTTCATCCGCGGTGAAGTAGTAAACCTCATCGGTGATCTGCCCATCCACAACCTTGCGGTACGGGGTCTCGATGAAGCCGAAGGGGTTCACGCGGGCGAAGGAAGACAGGGAGCCGATCAGACCAATGTTCGGGCCCTCAGGGGTCTCAATCGGGCACATGCGTCCGTAGTGAGACGGGTGAACGTCGCGAACCTCCAGGCCAGCGCGTTCACGGGACAGACCGCCCGGACCCAGCGCAGAAAGACGACGCTTGTGGGTCAGGCCAGACAGAGAGTTGTTCTGATCCAGGAACTGCGACAGCTGGGAGGTGCCGAAGAACTCGCGGATCGCTGCGGAAACCGGACGAACGTTGATCAGGGAGGTCGGCGTGATGGACTCCGCATCCTGGGTGGTCATGCGCTCACGCACTACACGCTCCATGCGGGACAGGCCAACGCGAACCTGGTTCTGGATCAACTCGCCTACGGTACGCAGACGACGGTTGCCGAAGTGGTCGATGTCGTCGGTATCGATCGGAATCTCGGTACCGTCCGGGGAAGTCATGGACTTCTCGCCTGCGTGCAGGCGCACCAGGTACTCGATCGTGGTCAGAATGTCCTCTTCAGTGAGGATCATCACGCCATCGGTATCGCCACCCAGGCCAAGCTTGCGATTCACCTTGTAACGACCAACCTTGGCCAGGTCATAGCGCTTCGGCTTGAAGAAGGAGTTTTCCAGCAGAGCCTGTGCAGAGTCGCGCGTCGGAGACTCGCCCGGACGCTGCTTGCGGTAGATCTCCAGCAGTGCCTCGTCGGTGTTGTCCACGCCGTCCTTTTCCAGGGTGGACATCATGATTTCGGAGAAGCCAAAGCGGTCGGTGATTTCCTGCGTGGTCAGGCCCAGAGCCTTCAGCAGAACGGTTACCGGCTGACGGCGCTTGCGGTCGATGCGCACGCCAACGGTGTCGCGCTTATCAACGTCGAATTCCAGCCATGCGCCGCGGGAAGGGATCACCTTCACAGAGTGCAGCGGACGTTCGGTAGAGGCGTCGATAGAAGCGTCAAAGTACACGCCCGGGGAACGGACGAGCTGGGACACGACAACACGCTCGGTGCCGTTGATGATGAACGTGCCCTTGTCCGTCATCATCGGGAAATCACCGATGAAAACGGTCTGGGACTTGATCTCACCGGACATGGAGTTGGTGAATTCCGCGGTCACATACAGGGGTGCCGCGTAGTTGATGTCCTTATCCTTCGCCTCGTCGATGGTGGACTTCACGTCATCGAAACGGGGCTCGGACAGGGTAAGGGACATGTTCTCGGAGTAGTCCTCGATCGGAGAAAGCTCCTCGAGAATCTCCTCAAGTCCGCTCATGATGCGGACGTCCTCCCCTGCCTCAGCTTGGGCACGGGCGCGCCATTCAGGCGTGCCAACGAGCCAAGCGAAGGACTCTCGTTGGAGGTCTAGAAGGCCTGGAACCTCAATCGGAGCATCGATCTTCGCAAAGCTGTGTCGCTGCGGAGCTCCGGGAATTCCGGCCACTGAGCTGGTCTGGCGGGAGACTGCCAAGATGGGTCCTTCCAGCACAACATCGGTCGGCACTACGTGGTGGAGCTGTAGTGCACGGTCGTGATTGTGTGTGTACGGTCTCGTGATGGTCGATTTAGATGGATTTTCCCTGCCAAACTATCGCCACGCAGAAACGACTAAACGACCTTGTCAAATGGCCTTTTTGGCACGTTTGGCAAAGTCTGCTTTTCGAGCAATGCTCTCGCATCGCGTCTACGCAACCCGATAGTCGTTTCGTCGAAGCGAATAGCTCAACAATTCAAATCCAGCGCAACGAACTATCCTATAGCATCGCTGCGCGATTGTCTAGGCTCCGTCTGCAGCCCCCGCTGCTCTTTCCTCAGCCTGTTCTTCAGTCCGTTTTTCAGCCGCCTTCTCGGCCGACTTCTGAGCCGACTTTTGAGCCTTTCGCTCAGACCACTGCCGAGCCCGCCTCTTAGCTCGGATCCACAGGACCAACACGACGGATGCTGCTGCCACAATAACACCCGCAACGATCAATGCAAGACCCCATTTGTCGGTGTGCCGCTGACCACTGACTTCCATGGCCTGATCCAGCATGGACGACGTCACCCTCTGTGGCGTCTTACCGTGGAACTTCAACAGGTTTTGCACTTCCTTGCCCGAGCTGTCTCGGTACGTGTCCTTGATGTCCTCCTCGACGCCGACCAGCAGACCCGATTTCGGCTCCACAGTTAGCTCTCGCCACCCCTCGTGGAACAGCTGCGCACGCTGAGGCTTCCCATTCTCTCCTTCAACAGTGATGGTGTTGCGGATACCCGCATACTCCTTAGCTACGGACGTGGCAGGGATTTCCTGACGGAACACGTAAAGCTCGTGATCGTGACCATCGGCAGTGGTCACCGTGCGAGTACCAGTGAACTCGGCGGGCAACGCGCGACGTAGCGTCATATCGAAATAGTCATAAGAACGCTGCTCCGTCCCCTGTGGGAACTTGGCCCAATAGCCGACAATCTCTCCCTCAGTCGCGGGAGTAGCAGGAGTGTCGGATACCTTCGCTCCGCCCTTAGCCTCACCGGATCTACGATCCACAGTGAAGCTCCACACCTGTGCATCAAGCAGAGATTTCAGGTCGTCCTTGACGTCGGTGCGAGCCGTAGTGACGCCTACTCGAGCGCTCGCCTCCTCATCGGTCGCAGGCTCCTCCAAAGTGATCTTGAACTGCCTATTGACCGGCGCCGTAACGTCCTTCTTCCCATCCAAGCCCTGGTAATTCGGGCCAATCACCGCCGCGGGATCGTTCAGGGTAATCGTCGTCGCAGCCAGGTCTAGCGGTACCGCTTTCTCGTTCGACACCACCTTCGGAAGCATGACGCCCACAGTAATCAGCGCAACGCCAATCAGTGCACCGAGCGCACCCAGTATGTAGAGGCCTTTGCCGGTCCCCTTCGTGGAGCTGGAATCTTTCGTCACTTCTCTGCCACCATCTGCGTTTTAGTTCTTTCGCATACCCACAACAGCAAGCACGCTTTCAATATTGTCCTCCTAGCGTAGCAAGGCAACAAAAAACCGCCGGAAACCACAAAAAGTGATTCCCAGCGGTTTAGTTCAATCGCACCGTCGGCACGTGGCCGACGTGCGGAAAGTAAGACGAGCTTACTTGAGGGAGACCTTAGCGCCAGCCTCTTCCAGCTTGGTCTTAGCAGCCTCAGCGTCGTCCTTGGAAGCAGCCTCCAGGATGGCCTTCGGAGCACCCTCAACCAGCTCCTTAGCCTCCTTCAGGCCCAGGCCGGAGACGATCTCGCGGACAACCTTAATAACGCCGATCTTCTTAGCGCCTGCGTCCTCCAGAACGACGTCGAACTCGTCCTTCTCCTCAGCAGCAGCGCCGCCCTCAGCGCCACCAGCAGCAGCAACGGCAGCAACCGGAGCAGCAGCGGTAACGTCGAAGACCTCTTCGAACTCCTTAACGAACTCAGACAGTTCGATGAGGGTCATTTCCTTGAAAGCCTCGATGAGCTCGTCCTTGGTGAGCTTAGCCATGATGGCATCCTTTCGTAGTTGCGCCGGAGAGTCAGAAAGTGTTGGTGACCCAACCGGCAAAGTGGTTTATGTCTTATGTGTGTGGGGAAGGAACTTACTGTTCCTTCTTCTCCTGCAGTGCAGCGGCCAGGCGTGCAACCTGGGATGCTGGTGCGTTGAACAGGCCTGCGGCCTTTGCCAAGGAACCCTGCATGGCACCGGCCAGTTTGGCCAGCGTGGTTTCGCGATTGTCCAGCTCGGCGATTGCCTCAACCTGAGCTGCATCAATCGTGGCACCGTCCATGTAGCCACCCTTGATCACGAAGTTCTTGTGATCCTTGCCGAAGTCCTTCATAGCCTTCGCAGCATCTACGGCCTCGCCGTTGATGAATGCGATAGCAGTCGGACCAGTCAGCAGGGACTCATCAAGCTCAATGCCAGCTTCGCGTGCAGCCAGCTTGATCATGGTGTTCTTGGCGACGGAGTAGGTAACTTCCGAACCCAGAGCGCGACGCAGCTCGGTGGTCTCAGCCACAGACAGGCCACGGTACTCGGTCAACAGAGTGGACTGAGCCTGCTCGAAGCGTGCCTTGAGCTCTTCCAGCGAAGCGGTGTTCTTCGGATTAGCCATACTCTCGCCTCCTTCCTGATGTATACGGTGTACGTTTTACGCAATACGTCCACCGACGATCATTGTTGAAGGGCAACACTGTACATAAACGACAAAGCGCCTTGTTTTCCGGCGTGATACGCAAGAAGCACAAGGCGCATTCGTAGGATCCCCGGCTTTTAAAGGCTGGAATCCGATCCGAACGTCTAATCGTGTTACCTGCGTGGGCCGTCATCTATGACGATGATCCTTCAATCTCCTGTCCACATTCTCCCTTTTAAGGAATATGTAGACGGTGATGACCGACGGTCTTCGGTGAAAACTTGACGTTGCTGATCTCGTTGTTGATCTAGTCAAACTTCCTCGAAGGAGGTTACACCCCTGTCCACAACTTCTCCAAATCGCAGCTTTTACCTCTATCAATTCTTTCGTTTATAAAACTGGAGGATCCCCATTTAGTTACCCTTGGGTTTTATGGACGCATTTATCCCCAAGTTCCTATCCAGCCTGCGACGCGACAATCCCCTACCGGAGGGCGTCAATAAATGGGAAGAACCTTTAGACGGCAGAACACCAACGGTGCTGATCCACGGCACGTGGCTGAATGCTTATAACACGTGGGATTACATCGCCAAACACCTCATCGCGGCGGGCCACCCCGTTTTTGCCGTGAACTACGGCAAGGATCGATCCGCGATCACAGGAAAAGCCGCGGGCGTATATGCGAACAATTTCCTGCGCACCTCCCAACTGGAGGTCGCAGCCTTTATCGACGAGGTTATCGAGCGCACAGGGGCGCAGAAGGTGAACCTTGTGGGACACTCGCAGGGAGTCGCTCAGGCGCGCCTTTACCTCTCCGATTCCGGCGGTGCGGATCGGGTGGACGTGGCTCGCAATAAAGTGGCTCGGCTGATCGGCGTAGGGCCGGCACACCATGGCACCACGTTGTCTGGCATATCGACACTGGGCGACCGGATCGACCCGAACAATAATCTTGCTGGGTTCCTGGAGAAATTCCTTGGTGGTGCCGCTATCGACCAGCGCGTCGGCAGTGAGTTCGGTGATTACCTGAACCGCGAAGGCGACACCACGCCGGGCGTCGACTACACGATGATTACGGCCAAGTACGACGGTATTGCGACGCCCCGTTTGAAGCAGGTGATGGTTGCGGGTGAAGGCGCCCGGGTGCGCAACCTGAGTGTGCAGGATGGTAACCCGCTGGATCTATCGGGGCACCTGGCAATGCTCTATTCGCCGCGTGTGGTTGATTTGATCTTGGAAGCTCTGGCACCGGGCGACGACGGCCCAGAGACTTACCGTGCAGCCAACCCGCTGAAGCGCGGGATGGTGCTGCCTTTGATGGGAGAGTTCCGGCTGCCGCGGAGGCGCGGTTAGCGCTCCTGGCCTTCAGCCCAGCCGTCCTCCTCATAGGTGCCTTCTGCATAGGCCTGCTCAGCGCGGTCCCGGCTGATTTCCCGGTAGGCCTGCAGAAGTTGCATGGTGTGAGCTCGCTGCATATTGCGTGCCGCCACAAAGAAGAGCAATGCGCCACCGAGAAGCCCCATCAGGCCTAAGCCCAACAGGAAACCAGTGGTCCAGCCACCGCTGGTGAGGGAATCCAGGAAGGATTCGGCGGCAGTCTTTTTGGTCTCCACGTTCTGTGCACCATCGGAGTGCGCAGGTGCGGCGTTGCCATTGTGCTGCCCCTGGGCGGCGTTGATGCGGTGAATGCCACCACCGCCGCCGGCCTCTTCACCTGCTGCCTCGCCCTCGACGCTGCCGGCTTCTTCGGCGATTCCAGCATCCCCAGCACCACCGTCCGAGGCGGAGGCGATGTCACCACCAGCAGAACCGCTAGACACATCCGCCGCTCCATTGCTACCCCCGGTAGAACCGCCACTCACGGAGTGTCCACCACCAGTACCACTGCCGCTCGTTCCGTTGGAACCGGAGCCATTACTTGCACCACCATTGGATGCAGCGCCTGCAGCGTTGGAGTGTCCATTGGACATACCGGTCGCTGTGCCGCTGGATGCGCCGGTCGCTGTACCGCTCGCTCCGCCATCGCCGCTTGCACCATTGCCTACACCACCCGCGGCGGTGTTGCTGGAGTTGTTCTTAGCATCCGATTGTGGAGACTTGTTGTTTCCACGCAGTGCCTCGATACCACCGACAATCGTGTCCATGTACTTGCCGATCTTCACGTTCTCGCTATCGAGATGCTTCTGGAGCTCCTGTAGCTCCTCGAGCCCAGACTTACCGTTCTTTGCGTTACCTTCTTCACCGCAACTGTCCTTGATGACGAAGAAGGTCTCTAGCTCCCTATCGAACTTCTTGCCATCCACGGTGGTGCCTTCGTAGCGGAAGACGACTCGATACGCACCCGGCTTGGTGAAGAGGAACTGCTGGTGATTGTGAGCGCCCACCGAATAGTGAAGCTTGTTTTCACGGTGCTCAGAATCGAGGCGGAGTCGGGTATCCAAGCCAGTGGATTCCAATGTCACCATTCGACCCGGCCCCTCGAAATCCTTAATGGAGAGGTCCACTCCTTCCTTCGCGGAGTTCAGGTGCTCGGTGGAAAAGCCCAGCCACGGAACATCGCGGTTTTCTTGCTGCGCCTGTGGCAAGGAAATGGCGCTGTTGCCCAGCTCCTCGCGGTACTCATCCGGCACGCGCACCTTAGCCTTTGGACTATTAACCAGGAAGATGAAGCTGCCGGACTCGCGTTCCTGAACATTTGCCGGATCCGCACCGTCTTTGAGGAAGGTGTGCGGGTCTGCATCCGAAGCATCATTGGTACCCACGCCTAGATCCATGTGGCCGCTGGGGATCACCGCTCTCTCAGTACCTTCATTGGATCCAAAGGCCTCGTCAATCTCCCCACGGACTTCCTCATCGGAGACCTCCTTCGGAGTCTCGCAGGAGGTTTCCGTTTCCTCCGTGCCATCCTCGGGATCGGTCGGCTCCTCGGCACCTTCTTCACCGGTTCCGGCATCTCCGGAATCCCCGGTTGTGGGATCAGTCCCCTCGGTCGAATCAGTCGGAGCCGTGGGATCGGCCGGATCAGCCGGATCTGTAGATTCAGTATCCGAAGGCTGCCCCGGCTTATCCCCCTCATCCGGCTTCTCCTTGTCAAAGGGCGCGACGGGCTTTGTGATCTTCTCCAATCCCGTCGTTGTTCCCTCCGGCAATCCCACCTGCTTGTCGCTACCCACCAGCCAATTGATGGTGCGCTCAGCGGACTTGACGGTGGTGCCGTCGGACTTCTTCACATCCCAAGCCATCGTCAGCTGGTACAGCCCCGCTTTAGAGAAAGTCCAGTTGAAGTGTCCATGTCCACCGACCTCATAGTCATAGTCTTTGAGGCCATCCTTGGTGGAAAGCACGCGCTCTGGGGTAGGCGTGCCGGAATTGTGGAAGAAGACCTCCATGTTGCCGGGACCGGAGAACTTCTTCATGTGGAAGTGCAACGCCCCCTCTGCGAAGTCCTTTGGCACCTCTACCTCATGCGCCGGATCAAAGGCACCCAGGCCGGCCCAGATAGGGCGCCATTGGGAGGAAAAGTCCACGGCCTGCGGGGCATTCCACAACACCGTACCGGGCTTCCCCAGGAAGGACAGCGCCTTCTTGTTCGGCACCTTAATGCGGGAGACTTCCCTACCGTCAACTGCGTCGGGCGCCAGGCGCAGGCAGACGTCGTCGGCCGGAACGGGTTGCTGCCCGTCCACGACCATCACATCCGGCTTACCTTTGTTGTACGTGCCGTAGATCGCATCAACATGCGCCTTGTACAGCAATTTTTTGCCTGCGCACACATGCGGTTTACCAGTTGCAGTGTTCTTTACATCCTTCCCCACGGTCGGCCCGCTGCTGACCTCGCCGGGCTTGTGTCCCGTCGGCGTCGCCTGCGCCCGCTGCAGGATATCGGCGGTCTGATGGTCACTGCGTAGTGGTGACGCCGCATTCCACGCACCGAACACCACCGTCAACACCAGCACTCCCAATACCGCCAACATAGACTTGGCCGCCCACATCATCCGCGCGGACTTATGCTGGCTGCGCTTGAGCTCGGCAAGGTGTGCCCGTTCAAGGCCATTCAGCTGCTTCGACCGCAGCTGCTTGAGAAGATCACGCTTATTCTGCATCAGTAGCTACCACCTGTGAGGGGTTGTTGGATTGTTTGGCGGCGCGAATGGGCGTCGCTAGGAAGAAAGAGAGGAGGAAAACGAGGGTGAGAACCAGGACGATCGTCGCACCCGTAGGCACATCAATGGCCCATGAGACATACACGCCGACGAAGGAACCGACCGTACCGATGAGCGCACTCAAGGCCATCATCACGACCAGTCGGTCGGTCCATAGACGTGCAGCAGCAGCCGGGGTAATCAGCAATGCGAGCACCAGGATGTTGCCAACGGTGCGCACCGACATCACCACTGCAGCTGTGACAGCCAGGTACAACACCACATCGATCAGCAGCACGCGGATTCCCATGGCAGCTGCTGTCTCGCGATCGACGGAGACGGCAACGATCTCTTTGTGCAAGGCAGCCACCACAACGATCACGGTGACTCCGACGACGGCGCTGAAGATGATGTCCTCGTTGGACACACCCGTAATAGAGCCGAAAAGGAAGCTATTCAGGCTGGCCGTGTAGCCCTGCACCTTCGAGATCACTACCAAACCCAGCGCAAAGGCTGCGGCGAAGAAAATACCGATGACCGTGTCCTCTTTGACACGCCTGCGCTGCGAGAACAGGGCGATCAGCAAAGCGACCACGGCACCGGCAATCGCGCCACCGGCGATGACAGAAAACTGCAAAGCAAAAGCGATTGCGAGGCCGGGGAACACGGCATGTGCCACCGCATCACCGATAAAAGCCATACCGCGCAACACCACATGGGTTCCGATAACGCCACAGACCAATGCAGAAAGCACCGCCACAAGCAGCGCCTTCGGGAGGAAAGCCAACGCAGGGTTGGTCAGGTCGGCCAAGAATTGGGAGAAGGAAATCATTGTGACAACCCCACTCCCCGCAGCAATGGCGAATCAGGTTGAACGTCAAAAGTCTCCATCCACGGCTCCGCATTCTGCAGTTCGCTAGGCGAACCATCAGCGATAATCCGCCCGTTCAGCAACACCAGGCGATCGCATACATGCACCGCCTGTGCGAGGTCGTGGGTGACCATGAGGATGCTCATGCCATCGGCGGCCAAGGACTGCAGGATCTCCACCAAAGCTTCGATGCTGGGGAAATCCATGCCTGTGAAAGGCTCGTCCAATAGCAGCAGAGTGGGTTCCACGGCCAGGGCGCGGGCTACCAGCACGCGCTGACGCTGGCCGCCGGAGAGCTGTCCGATGGGCCGATCCGCCAAATGCTGCAGGTTTACGCGCTTCAAAGCATGTGCCGTCGCCGCGAAGTCCGCCCGGCGGGATCTACGCAGAGGACCAATCAGGCCCGCACGGCCATTGAGTACCGTATGGCGCACGTCGATGGGATAATCCCATGCGAACTCGTGGCGCTGTGGAACATAGCCCACGCTGGCGGCTTTGATGCTGCCTTTGGTGCGCGGAATTAGCCCCAGGATGCTGCGCATCAACGTGGTCTTGCCCGCGCCGTTCGGCCCCAGCAGGCCAATCAGCTCACCGGGACGTGCCTCCAGGTTCACATCGGTGAGGATCTGCCGTCCCGCAAGGCGCACGTGCAGGTCCGCTATCTGGAGTGCGGTCACTTCAGCTGACCCCACAGTTCGTCCTCAATGCGCTTGCGCTCCTTGGCGCCCTTTCGCAGGGAAAGGAAGCCAAGCACCAACACAGCGACGACCACCACGCCCACACCAACGAGGATCCACGGCAGGGCGGAAGAGCTCTTCTCCGAGGAGTCCTCGTCACTGGCGTTGTTCGAATTTCCATCGGCGCCGTTGTCGGAGTTGGAATTGTTGGCATTGGCAGCGTTGGCGTCACCCGAAGAAGCAGCACCGGCCTTCGGCAGCTCGCCTTCCCAACCAGAGTTCTGGGCCTCAGCAGGGTCCACTCCCACAGCGAAGGTAAGCACCTTCGTCGTGGTCTTCTCAGAGCCATCCTTCATCTTCACTCGCACTCCCATCGCAACGCGATGCACTCCCGGCTCGGTAAAAACCCAGTTCGCATGGGTGTGCGTATTGAGATCCACCCAGAGATCCTGCGGAGTGGGCTGCGCGGAGTTCCACAGCTCCTGGGGCTTTTCGAAACCACCGGCCTGCAGGAACATGCTCATCTGTCCCGGCCCCTGGTGACCCAGGTACTCCATGGTCACACCGCGGTTTGCCTGTGCGATCAGTGCCGGGGATTGCGTGTTCCATCCCAGCCACGGCACGCCCTGCACCTCGGTCTGCGGCAACACCCAGACTTCCTGCCCCGGCTGCGCGCCGGTGAACTCATAACCGCCATCGGCGGGCAGCTGCTGCTTGGCCTTGTCAGATACGTCGAAGACGACGTCATCCAACACACGCCACACGGGCTTTTCTTCCGCATCGTCACGCAGCTGCACATCCAGCTTTCCACCGTCCAAACGCATGCCCAGGTCCGCATGGCCGCGATCGAATACATGCGCAGTGCCGGCGGGGATGTGCTCTTCCTTGTCCGTCACAGTTTGCTTCAGCGCGGGATCTTCTGCTCCCTGCGCCCCTTGCGCCGCTGCCACCGGCAGAACCACTGGAGAGCCTGCTGCTAATACTCCCCCGGCTAGCAGCATGGCCGTCGCCGGCGCCAGGAAAACCTTAGCTGCTGAATTCTTGATTGTTGCCATTACTCTTTTCCTCTTGTCGTCTGACTTTTGTGTTCGTCGGTTGTTCTAAAAGTTCTTGAAGGACGTCTTCGACGCTTCGCCCGCGTGGCCATCGACCCCACTGCGACTGCGAATCATGCGCTGCTCAGGCAGTCGGCCATCGACTCGGCATTGGTGCGCATCAGATCCACATATGTCGGGGCTTTCTCGTCGAGAGTGTCGCTGCGAATCTGGCATACGCTAACTCCCAATCGGTCGGCGATTTGCTGTAGCTCACGGGTGCGCCCCGCCATCGTCGGCTCGATAAACACCGCCGGAACCTTCAGGTTTTCCAGAGTGCGAGTCAGACTCACAAGGTCCCGTGTACTCGGCTCGATCTCCGGGTTCGGAGTAACGAAACCTGCGACATCCAAGCCGTAGGCGTCCGCAAAATAGGCATAGCCATCGTGAGCCGTCACGAGGTGGCGGCGGTGCTCCGGAACTGTGCGGATCTCGCCTTTGATTTCACGATCAAGGCGATCCAGCTGATCCAGGTAGTTCTGCGCGTTCTCCTGGTAGTCCGCGGCGTGATCGGGATCCACAGTAATGAGCTTGTCGCGAATCACCTTCACGTATGCCATCGCATTCTTCGCGTTGTGCCACAGGTGCGGGTCGAGCTCGCCGTGGACGTGCTTGCCCAGCACAGCCTGCGGCAGCAGGTACGTCTCATCCCCAGCGTTTCCGAGAAAGCGGAAAGTTGGGTCTCCCGGGATCGGCTGCAACGTCTGGTTTGGCACGTTGACCACTGCTTGCTTGGGGTCGAAGGTGCCGCCGTCGCCTACGAGGTTGATGCTGTTTTCGTCCGCATTCACCGAAATGTCGTAGTGCCCACTGTCTATCTTTTTGGACGCCCCGTCATCCGTGCCCACATTGAATTTCACAGTTTGGTCCGCGATATGCTGCGGCGGTTTGCCTTCATCCGGAACCAAAGAAGCACGAAGGTGCAGGGTGTATGTGCCAGGTTTGGAGAAAGACCAGCTCATGTGGGTGTGCGCGTCGACAGGCAGCGTGGCGGTATCGCCCTCGTAGCCGCGGGAGGCATCGAAACCATCGCGGGAGTTGAAGAACACTTCCGGTTGACCAAATGTTCCGGTGATATACGCCGCAGAATCTCCTGGCCCTTCAACATCAGTGACGCTGAGGTGCATTTCGGAGTGTGCGGAACCACCGTGTTTAGCGCCAATGCCCTGAGCTCGAATGCCCAGCCACACCGTGTCGAGCGCCATGTTCTCCACCAGCGGGATAACTGTGGCGCCCTGGTTGGCCGCGACATCCGCGAGAGACACGACCTCCACACCGGGCAATACACCGTTGTCCATGGTTCGTAGCACCGACTGTTGTTCCAACAGAAGCCCGTTATTAAAGGCAATATCGGCGTTGGCGAGATTGCGCACATCACGCAGGGTTAGTTCGTAGGAGTGCGGATCCGCGGTGTTCGGAATCAGCGAAGTTACACGGGCGGAGTCTCCCGCCACGTGGCGAGCGATATCGGCGATGATTGGGGTAGAAGCCACGACATCGGTGATGCCATCCTCGCGGCTGGGCAGGCTTTCACCGCCTGCCACCGCACAGCCCGCCAAACCGGTAGCCAGCAGCGCTGCGCTGACATTTGCGCAAAGGGATTTGGCTGCTCCCCTACGCGATGAATCGTGACGCTCCATCCCTAAAACTTGGAGCCTTTGGAACGAGGGGGCGTCATAGAACGAGAAGGCAGCAAGGTCTCGGACGACAGAGTATTCGTGCGCAGCATGTACACCACACCTGCGCCGAGGGCGATCAGACCCGCACCTGCGATGGCGAGAGCCAGCATTGCCGAGGCAGATCCGGTGTCCGCCAGGGAGCCATCGGAGTTCGTTGCGCCCGAGCCGGATCCGCCAGCCCCACCGTCGGCGGAACCGGATCCACCAGCTGCACCATCAGCACCGGCAGCACAGTCACCGTCGGTGGTGATGCTTGAGCCGAAGTCGAAGTGGCCGCTATTGGCGTTGCCACTGCCGCCGACAGTGAAGGTCAGCGTAGCGGGTGCACTTACTTTCTTGCCTTGCTTCGTGGTGGCAGTCTGCGTGATGCCTACCTTGTACGTGCCAGGCTTGGAGAACACCCAGTTCGGGTGGACATGCGAGTTGCGCGGAACAACGTGGGACCCGGAAGGGTTGCCGCCGGAAGCCTTGAACCATTCCTTGCCCACGACCTGACCGAGGTTGCCCTGTTCAAAGACGTACATACTTCCGGGGCCACTGAAAGAGGTCAGCTGGAATGTGACGTCTCCCTGCGTGTTAGCCAGAAGATCCGGGTGCATGGTGTTGACACCCACCCACGGCACGCCGTTGGTCTGGGTGGCGCCGATCATCCATGCAGTGCCGGCGCCAACAGGGCCAAGGGCCTGAGGCAGGTTCGTCTTGGCTGCCGAGCCGAGGCCGAAGTTGAGCGCAGTGGGGTTGGTCCACTTTGGCGGTTGGGTGCGGTCGTCCTTGATCTGCGGGCGTAGGGCTGGTTCGCCCTTCTTGCAAGTAGCGGAGCCTTCGGACTTTCCATTTGCACTCGAAGTAGAAGAAGTGCTGTTACCGCTGGCGGTGGATGCGGACTTGTTGTTGGAAGTGGAGTTGCTGCTGGACTTGCCGTTGGAAGTGGACTTGTTGGACGTACCTTGTGCGCTGCTAGCGCCAGTTGCGCCTGTAGTTCCTCCACCTGTGGCACCGGCGGAGGTGCTGCCTCCGTCAGCCGATCCGCCACCACCAGCGGCGTCTTCGCTACCGCATGGGGTTGCACCTTCGGCAGTCTGATCAGCGTTTTCATCCTGATCGGACTTGCCCACTACCCAGGTGTAGGTCTTTACCTCGGACTTCGCTCCGTCCGCGGTAGCCTGCACCTGCATGGAGTAACGGCCGGGGCGCTCGAAGGCCCAGTTGGCGTGCACATGGCTCGGGTAGGACTGGTTGATGCTATTGCCGGACTTCACCTCGATGCCATCCGTGAGCAGCGGTGTCATTCCGCCAATTTTGCCCTGGCTCCACATAAACACTCGGCCTGGGCCGCATACCCGGTTGAAGTTGATGTTTACGCCCTGGTAGTGAGGGGCAACACCCTGCGTATCCCAGCCAGGCCAGATCAATTTCTCCTGCTGCGTCTGCGGAAGGTAGTAGGTCGGCGCGCCGATCCCTTTAATATCCTTCGTGCGAGTTTCGTAGGCGTGTGCCCCGATTTCCAGAGTGACGTTATTCGGATCTCGTACAACGTGGGAACCCGTGGCATCCTCGGTGAGATCCAGCTTGAGGTTGCCGGAGCCAGAAGAAGTCACATGGAAAGCATCAATGTGCCCCTGGTTAAGGGTCACGGATTCAGCCTTTGCCTGAGGCAAACTCTGCAGCCCAAAGCTGCCAGCGCCGATGAAGGCGGTAAAAGCGGTAAGAAATGCGGCTGCGAGGATCGCAAGGGGACGGCGTGCGGCGCCGCCGCGCTGGCCAAAGGCCGTGAGGGGTGAGTTGTGCACCAGCTATAGCCCTTCTAATAAACAATGAGTCTAGTTTTCATTAAGGACTATAGTGAAGCGGTAATCATTTTCAAACAGTAGGTGGACTGCTGCCCCACCCGTCGTTCCACCCCGTCGTCCGCCCCTGTCAGAGGAGGATGGATCCCCATGGTTAAACCGACATATCCAAGGGAAGGTCGGAGATATCCCGAAGGCGGTCGCCAGCAATTAGCGTATGCAACAGCTCGCACGTGTCGTCACTCCCAACCGCCTCCACTGCTTTCATAAGCTCCGGGAGCGCGAAGTGGTAAGTCATATCAATATCACCAGTACCTAAAGCCAAACTGGCGATTCTTGTCACCAAGGGCTCCCCCGTCACCGCAACAATATGTGGCGCACGCGCCTTACGATGTTCAATCAGGTTCAAAGCTTCCGCACGGGTGTTCTGCGCTCGGTCGCTCCGCATAGTCCATTTGCAAGACACAACAGCATGAACAATCTTGGAAGGATTCTCGCGGTTACTCGCCCGTACAGGAGAACCAAGACCAGAATTGCCATCTACCAGAAGCTCCCCCTCATTAATCTCATCGTCTGTCACCGGCTCACGCAGGACCAGAATGTCAGGAGAGATCGAATAGCTATTACCGAGGGCAGCACCCAATTCCGGATACCTGCGCACCAACTCGGCCAGGTCTGCCAGGTGAGAGTACGGCTCGCAGAGAAACAGATGATCACGCCGCCGAGAGCTTCCAACATTCTGAACCTCCCATCGACCCGGACGCACCGACTGCATATGCGTGAAAGTATTCTCGATAAAACGAGCCACCGCATGCTCGAAGCCTGCACCCATAGACTGCCCCGCCCTCTTCCGGGCAACGCTCGCACCCAGCTGATCAGCTAGATGAATCGCAGTCTCTCGCGACGCATTACTACTACTGTCCGCGTTTGAAGCAACCCTCCCTTTTGCTGAATCAGCAATGGTTAAAATGCCCTCATCGATCAACTCTCGATGCAGCTCTTTGCGAGCCTGGGTTATTAGCGATTCAGAGTTACTCACAACCCTGCCCCTTCCAAGAGACTCATTTCTGGAACCACCGGTTCCGCTGGAACCATTCCACTTAACGACTCCTGCCGCAAAGCCGCCGCAATGCGATCACCAATCGCTTGCGCTACTGGCGGCGGAAAAGCATTGCCCACTTGCTTCCATGCTGCCGTCTTGCCACCTTCCCACTTCCAGTCAGAAGGGAATCCTTGAATCACAGCCCCCATCCGAACAGTAAGCCGTGGCATTTCTGCACCATTCCCGACAGGGAAATCCGGCCCCGGCGCCTCGTGAGCAATGCTTGTACCCCTGACACCAAGTCGTTTCCAGCCTTCACGAGCGCGCGATGGACCGACATCTGGACCACCATGCTTTTTTGAGCCACCAACGAGCGTTGGCCCAATATCGTTCGCCCGCTGTGCCCATGCATCCGCACCTGGCCACCCATTCTCAGCCATAAGCGAATGGAGCGCCTCACCCACGGTTACTCGCACATGCAGAGGCTCAGGCCAGGCAAAGTAGTCTGCAAAGGGCTCCCTCAAAGCAACCAGCACGAAGCGAGGGCGTAGCTGCGGAACTCCAAAATCTGCTGCTGTAACGACCTCCCAGAAGGTACGGTAACCCAGCTCTTCCAACTCAGTGACTAGCTCATTTCTATATCGAGCAAATCTAGGTTGTGCCAATCCTCGAACATTCTCCAACATGAGCGCTTTCGGACGTGACTGCGCGGTCAACTCTAGCGCCCTCGGAAACAGATCCCTCTCATCATCCTGCCCAAGCTGCTTACCGGCAATCGAGAAAGGCGGGCATGGAACACCCCCCGCCAGCAGATCAAGATCATCTGCGTACGGCTCAATGTCAAAATCTTGCACGTCTCCATGAACAATGTTCCATCCTGGACGATTAGCCCGCAATGTGGATACGGCATGCGCATCGAGTTCGACCACCGCACGATGCATAAATCCGGCAGCCTCTAAACCAAGCGCTTGGCCTCCAGCGCCAGCGCAAATCTCAACCGAAGTAAGCGGTATTTGCATGGATTGAACATACCATGACGCAGCGACACTGCCCGAAACCGCAAAACCAATCATCGACTAACTTGACCTGCACAAATGACCATCAATCGAAACTAAAAGGCGCCCATAATAGAACACCTAGTCGATATACTCTTTCGATGCAGATACTTCCCGCCATGCCAGGACACCCCAAAATGAAAACACCCCCACTACCCAGAAGTAGCGAGGGTGCAAAGCCCAGAAGGACTCGAGGCTAAGAGACTTAAGCCTCTTCAGTGAAGTCCTTCACGATGGTGTTATCCACCGGAACACCCGGGCCGTTGGTGGAGGCCATGGTGATCTTCTTGAAGTAGCGACCCTTAGAGGAAGAAGGCTTCAGACGCAGCAACTCGTCGATCAGAGCGCCGTAGTTCTCAGCCAGCTGCTTCTCGGAGAAGGAAGCCTTACCCAGGATGGCGTGCAGGTTAGCAGCCTTATCCACGCGGAAGGAGATCTTACCGCCCTTGATCTCGGAAACAGCCTTGGCAACGTCAGTGGTGACGGTACCGGTCTTCGGGTTCGGCATCAGGCCACGGGGACCCAGCACGCGAGCCACGCGACCAACCTTGGCCATCTGATCCGGGGTAGCGATCGCAGCGTCGAAGTCGGTCCAGCCGCCCTGGATCTTCTCGATCAGTTCAGCAGTGCCAACGACGTCCGCGCCAGCTTCCTCAGCAGCGGTAGCGTTCGGGCCTTCAGCGAAGACGACAACGCGAACTTCCTTACCCGTGCCGTTCGGCAGGGATACGGTGCCACGAACCAGCTGATCAGCCTTGCGCGGGTCAACGCCCAGGCGGATCGCAACGTCAACGGTGGCGTCGAAGTTCTTGGAGGAGGTCTCCTTGACAGCCTTTGCGGCTGCCAGCGGGGTGTACAAGCGGCCAGCGTCGATCTTCTCCGCTGCCGCGCGGTATGCCTTAGAGGTCTTGCTCATGATGATTCCAATCTATTGAAACGTTGGAGTTGTGGTGCAGGCGAAGCAAGTAGCCTTACCACGGTCTGAAAAATCTACTTCTGCGGAGCGTCCTTGACGGTGATGCCCATGGAGCGAGCAGTGCCGGCGATGATGGCAGCGCCAGCCTCAACGTCATTAGCGTTCAGGTCTTCCTTCTTGGTGGTTGCAATCTCCTTGCACTGATCCCAAGTAACGGAGCCGACCTTGTCGGTGTGCGGAACGCCAGAGCCCTTCTGAATACCCGCAGCCTTCAGCAGCAGCTTAGCTGCCGGCGGGGTCTTCAGCTTGAAGTCGAAGGAGCGGTCTTCGTAAACGGTGATTTCCACCGGCACGATGTTGCCGCGCTGGGACTCGGTTGCAGCGTTGTATGCCTTGGTGAACTCAACGATGTTCACGCCGTGGGCACCCAGAGCCGGACCAACCGGCGGTGCCGGGGTAGCCTGGCCTGCCTGGATCTGCAGCTTAATGAGGCCGGTGACCTTCTTCTTTGCCATCTTTAAACCTTCTTTCTGTTATCAACGCAATCCGCGGGCGATTCACTATCAAAGAGAATGATCAGAACACGGTACTGCACCATTGATGGCCAGTGCAGAGCTATCGCGTCGACCGGATGCCGGAGTTTCACCGGCCACCGGAAAATGGAAAACTTGCGTGTCGATCTGCGGCGTTTAGCCACAGACAACCTGCATAACTTTAGTTCAGCTTCTCTACCTGATCAAATTCCAGCTCAACCGGGGTTTCACGGCCAAAGATGGAGACCATGGCCTTCAGACGGTTGTTCTCGGTGTCGATCTCGCTGATGGTTGCAGAGACGGAGGCGAACGGGCCGGTAAGGATGGTGACGGACTCGCCCTCTTCGTAGTCCACCACAACCTGCTCGCTGGCCGGCTTCGGCGGGGTAGCCACGCCCGTAGCGGAAACGTCCACTCCGGTAGCTGGAACCTCTTCGCCGTCCTCGGTCTCCTGCGGCTTCGCAGTCTCCGGAGGCAGCAGGAACTTTGCGACTTCGCGGATCTTCACCGGGGTGGGCTTGCCCTCGTTGCCGACGAAGCTAGTCACGCCCGGGGTATCGCGAACGACGGACCAGGAGGCGTCCTCAAGAGACATACGAACCAGCACATAGCCTGGCAGCAGCTTGCGCTTAACCAGCTTGCGCTTACCGTCGCGCAGCTCCACGACCTCCTCGATCGGTACCACGACCTCATGGATCTGCTCGTCTACACCCAGGGTCTGCGCACGCATCTCCAGGTTGGTCTTCACCTTGTTCTCGTACCCGGAGTAGCACTGAATGATGTACCAGTCGCCCGGCAGCTTCTTCAGCTGGCGCATGAATTGACGCAGGCGGGTCTTGTACGCCTCCATTGCTGCGTCCTCTGCGGACTGTTCAGCGTCGTCTGCCCCCTCTGTCTGCTCCGCGTCGGCCGGTGTAGCTGCGGCGGTTTCTTCGCTGTTTTCGGTAGCTGGCGCTGCGGCGTCACCATTAGTGACGCCCTCAGCCTCAGCACCCGAAGCATCCTTCTGTGCCTCAGCTACCGCCTGCTGCACGTCTTCCTGTGCGGCTGCGGCCAAGCTTTCGGCGCTAACGGCCTGGTCGTTCTGGTTTTCCTCTGCCATGGAAATACCCTCCATATCATTAAAAATCCGCCTATCGCCGGGGCGGCGAAGGCGGTATAAAAGTTGATGTTCGTCAGCTTAGCACAATTAACGCATAATCTGCTGCAAGCCCCAGCTAGCAACCCAATCGCTGCCAGCAACGAGCAGGCATACGAAGATGAGGAACAGCAGGACGATGATGGTGTAGTTCACCATCTCTCGACCGGTAGGCCAGATAACCTTGCTCATCTCAGAGACAACACCGCGGATGTAATCCACGATGGCGCTGAAGGGATTCTTGCGGGTCTTTACAACCTCTGGCGCCTTGGACTTGGAATTGGCAACAGCGCGAGACGTGGTGGCCTGACCAGCCACCTGGCGCTTGCCAGACGGACGAAGGCTGCCGCCATTACCGGATTCGCCGGCTGCGGTCTTTTTGCTCTCGTCGCTCACGTCTAAGTTCTCCTTAAAGGTACCTACAAGGAAGATCGTGCAGGGGCGACAGGACTTGAACCTGCAACCTGCGGTTTTGGAGACCGCTGCTCTGCCAATTGAGCCACGCCCCTATCGAAGTTCTGACTCACGAGTGTACGTGATCAGACCAACGTAGGTGAAGCAACGTCCTGTGAACGGGGAAGATACAGCGTCCAGTTGCTGGGGCATTGCTTCCACGGCACACATTCAGTGCAACGTTCAAGAACAATAGCAGGGTTCTAAGCCTGCAACCAAATAGGGCGCGGGTTTCTCAGAACTTGTCCTCATATGGCGCGTGCCCCTCCCCGGTCTTGCACATGCTTTGCGCGCGTAGTGCATGGAGCATTCCAGAATGCCACCATGCCCACGCCCCCTTAGGGTTAAGTAAAGAAAAGTGTGTC